>NZ_JUEI01000081.1:0-31945 GCF_000802655.2 Paenibacillus sp. IHB B 3415
CGGGAAGCCCTGCCCCGCTGCGCACGGGGCAGCCCGCTCCTGCTGAGCGCTCCGCAAGCTCAGCGCAGAGCACCCAGCGTGTCTTCATCAAGATCACGCCGGGCGCTGAGCTCAAAGGTCTGCTGCCGCGCCTCCAGGCGCTGCTGCAGACCCATCCGGGACCAGCCGCGACGCTGCTGTTCTACGAGCGCAACCAGAAGGTGCTGGCGCTCAGCGACAGCTACCGGATCGAGCCCTCGGAGGAGCTGTTTGCGGCAATAGAGAGCATGCTGGGAGCCGGAACCGTCAGAATCAGGTAGGAACGGCTTGCCGCCTCTAAGGAGGCTTTGCATCCGAAGCAGCGATACAACGTATCCCTTTCAGGTATACGCTTCAAAGGTATCCGATTCAACCGAATAAGTAACGGATCAATCGCCGTGGGGTTAGCGGAATACGTTCATTGCTTACACTTGATTCGTTGCTGGCAGTATAGAGACTTCCAGGTAAGCACTGAAGATATGAAAGTTGTACGTTGTGCAGCTTTGATTCATAGATAGCCGGGGGTATGGGAGGATTGTTGTATGAAATACAGGAATTATCCCGCTAAGCCGCTTGGAATAGGTGAAATGCTGCTTTTTGTACAACAATTTTGGATTTGAACCGGTTAAATGAGGAAACTGCTGCACGTTGTGCAGGATTCTGCAAAGTAATCCGGTCTCTGCCGTAAAAAGCGGATGAATCGGGAAATTTCCATAAAGCTTAAACATATTTTCTTATATTTAAAATAAGCACATTTCCGCCCTTTTCCGCATACATTAGGGAACCACAGGGCATTGTCCCGTGCGGAAAGGGGAATCACATCATGTCCTATCAATTGGCAGCAGACCTGCTGGAGCGCCGGGGAGTTTCGCTTGATTCTATCGCTGAGATCGTATATATTCTGCAATCGGCCTATTATCCCGATTTGACTGAGGAAGAGTGCCTCGTAAGCGTCAAGGCGGTGCTGGGCAAAAGAGAAGTACAGTACACGCTGATGACAGGTGTCGCGCTCGATGAGCTGGCGGAGAAGAAGCTGCTGCCGCAGCCGCTTCAGGCGGTGCTGGAGGCGGATGAATCGCTCTACGGGGCGGACGAGACTCTGGCGCTCGGCATCACGGGTGTATACGGGATGATCGGGCTGACAGGTTTCGGTTATCTGGACAAAATAAAGCTTGGAATTATCGGCAAATTGAATGATGATAAGGGTAGCATTCATGTATTTCTTGATGATCTGGTAGCCGGGATTGCAGCCGCGGCATCGGCCAGAATTGCCCACCGCCACGAAGGGGCGAAGGTCTATTCTCCTGCCTCCGGAGAGGCATAATTGCAGCTCTTGCATTTGTTAGAAGCGGCCTCCCGGTCAAGCAGCCATCCTGCCGAGCCTGTTGCGGGAAAAAAGAAAACTGTGTTATCATGATTCCATTATATACAGGATACGGCTGGGATTTGAGATTAGGGAGGCCTTGCAGGGCATGTGGACGGTAATCTATATAGCGCCGACCGCCAAAGTGGCGGAGATGATTCAGAGGAAGCTTACGGAAGAAGGATTTCTGATAAAATGCCGTCCGATTAATATGTCCAAGCAGCAGTTTGAGATTCTGGTTCCTTCAGGAGAGCTTGAAGAAGTGCAGGAGGTCCTGAATCTGATTCTGCATCCTTGAGAATTACAACTTAGAGATACATGAGCGGTCATGACAGCGGCAAGCTGCTATCTACGCAAATAAACGGCTGAAGAGGTGCGACCCTTGTTCAAAGATTTATTTCAGAAAAAACGGAAGTACGCGATCATTCCTTCAGAGCGTCTGGAGCGAAGTGGCGGACCGGCGGAAGGCGAGCGCCCCAAACGTGAGATTCCAGAAGGACTCATGAACAAATGCAACAAATGCGGAACGATCCAGTACAGCAAGGAACTGGAGAAGAATTTGAAAATATGCCCATCCTGCGGCTATCATATGCGCCTGAACGCTTCGGAACGGATTGCGATGACGCTGGACCCTGAAGGATTCATTGAGTTTGACAGCGAAATGGCATCCGTTGATCCGCTGCAGTTCCCCGGCTATGCCTCTAAGCTGGAACAACAGCAGTCCAAAACAGGACAGGTTGAAGCTGTAATCACCGGCCAGGGCACTATTGGCGGCCATCCGGTGATTGTAGCGGTGATGAACTTTGAGTTCTTCTCCGGAAGCATGGGGTCCGTAGTCGGCGAGAAGATTACCAGAGCGGTTGAAGAAGCAACAGAGCGGAGACTTCCGATGCTGATTTTCTCCACCTCGGGCGGAGCGAGAATGCAGGAGAGCATACTCAGTCTCATGCAGATGGCGAAGACAAGTAGCGCACTGGCCCGGTTCAGCGAAGCAGGAGGCCTGTATATATCCGTAATTACTGATCCGACCACAGGCGGGGTGTCGGCGAGTTTCGCCAGCCTGGGGGATATTATTATTGCCGAGCCCGGTGCGGTATTCGGTTTTGCCGGACGGATTGTGATTGAACAGACGATCCGCCAGAAGCTGCCGGAAGATTTCCAGACAGCAGAATTCAATTTGCAGCACGGCCAGCTGGATATGGTTGTGCACCGCAAGGAAATGCGCTCCACGTTAACCAAGCTGCTGGAGCTGCATGATGTGAAAGGGGGATTTTAGGTTGGCAGGAGAGTTGCCTTTTGAAATGCCTCTGGTAGAAATGCGCAAGAAAATTGCTGAACTGAAGCAGTTTGGCGAAGAAAAGGGTATTGATTTCAAAGATGAGGTAGCCCGTCTTGAGGAGCGTTACCACATCCTTGAGAATGAAGTATATTCGGATATCTCCCCGGCCCAGAAGATGCATCTGGCCCGGCATCACGGCCGTCCGACCTCACTGGATCTGATCGGACTTATCTTCACCGATTTCATGGAGCTGCATGGCGACCGCCTGTATGGTGATGATCTTGCCGTAGTCGGCGGGATCGCCAAGCTGAACGGCCGTCCGGTCACCGTAATCGGACAGCAGCGCGGCAAGGATACGAAGGAGAACATTCTGCGTTTCTTCGGCAGCGCGCATCCGGAAGGCTTCCGCAAGTCACTGCGTCTGATGAAGCAGGCAGAGAAATTCGGCCGTCCGATTATCACCTTTGTCGATACCAAAGGGGCTTATCCCGGCAATACGGCTGAGGAACGCGGACAGTCCGAAGCGATCGCCCGGAATTTGTACGAGATGTCTCAGCTGGCCGTACCGGTCATCTGCGTCGTTATCGGCGAAGGCGGCAGCGGCGGTGCCTTGGCTTTGGCCGTGGGCAACCGGGTCCTGATGCTGGAGCATGCCATCTATTCGGCGATCTCCCCCAACGGGGCGGCGTCCATTCTGTGGAAGGATGCCACCAAAGCAGAGCAGGCAGCTGAAGCGATGAAGATTACGGCGTCTGACCTGCTGGAGATGGAAGTGATCGAGGAGATCATTCCAGAACCCAAAGGCGGGGCACACCGTGACTACGAGGCAACGGCAGCGGCAATCAAGGATGCGGTATGGCGTCATTTGCAGGAATTATCCGTGATGGATTCGGCAGAACTTAAGGAAGACCGTTACCTTAAATTCCGCAAAATCGGCGAGTTCTCGGAGTCCCTCCAGGAACAGGATGCGCCTGAGGAGGAAGTGCAGATTGTAGAGTAATCTACACTTATCATTTGCACTTTCTGACATATTCCAGTGTATTCCTGTCCGTAAGCCGGTCGGAATACTTTAACCATTTATTCCCACTCCGATCATCCCGCAGACTTTGCGGGGTGATTTTTATTTTGACGGCATTCTTATAAAATTCGACTTTAATTTACAGCAAAAACAGGCACTAACATTGATTTTGTCTTCAACTTGCAGTAATATTCATAAGGGCGCAATAAAAGGTACATGTGACTACATGTGATAAAGTTCCTATACAGAGAGCAAGCCTTATAGTAGATTTTGTAGTTGGAAAAAGTGAGACAGAGAGAACGAAAAAACGGAGGAAAACCTAATGCGGAAAAGTAAAATTGTATGTACGATCGGACCTGCAAGTGAATCGTTGGAGAATATCAAAAAATTGATTTTGGCTGGTATGAATGTGGCCCGTCTGAACTTCTCCCACGGCGATTTTGAAGAGCACGGTGCCCGGATCAACACGATCCGTCAAGCTTCCAAAGAACTTGGCAAGACTGTTGCCATTCTGCTCGACACCAAAGGACCTGAGATTCGTACTGGTAAGCTGGAAGTAGAACCGATTGAACTGGTTCAGGACGAATACCTGACATTGACTACGGAAGAAATCCTGGGCGACCAGAACCGTATCTCCATCACGTATAACAACCTTCCTAACGATGTTCAAGTAGGATCGACTATCCTGATCGACGACGGCCTTATCGGTCTTACTGTTGTCGACATTCAAGGCACCGAAATCAAGACCCGTATTGTTAACGGCGGTACAATCAAGAGCAAGAAGGGCGTTAACGTACCAGGAGTATCCATCTCCCTGCCGGGTATTACGGAAAAAGACACCAATGATATCGTTTTTGGGATCGGACAGGACATCGATTTTATCGCCGCTTCCTTCGTTCGCAAAGCCAGCGACGTTCAGGAAATCCGTGCATTGCTTGAGAAGCACGACGCTTCCCACATCCAAATTATCTCCAAAATCGAGAACCAAGAAGGTGTCGATAACCTTGATGAAATTTTGGCAGCTTCCGACGGCCTCATGGTTGCCCGCGGCGACCTTGGCGTAGAAATTCCTGCTGAAGATGTGCCTCTGGCTCAGAAGCTGATGATTCAGAAATGTAACATCGCCGGAAAACCGGTAATCACAGCTACCCAAATGCTGGATTCCATGCAGCGCAACCCGCGTCCTACCCGCGCTGAAGCGAGTGACGTAGCGAACGCTATCTTCGACGGAACAGATGCAATCATGCTGTCCGGTGAAACTGCTGCCGGGAAATATCCGGTAGAATCCGTACTCACAATGTCCCGCATTGCTGAGAAGGCGGAATCTGCCCTGAACCACCGTGAGATCTTCATGAAGCAGCAAATTGCTCAAGAAACTACGGTAACTGAAGCGATTAGCCAATCTGTAGCGATTTCCGCTCTGGATCTGAACGCTAAAGCTATCATTTCTTCGACTGTAACTGGCCACACTGCACGCGTGGTTTCCAAATACCGTCCTAAATCACAAATCATTGCTGTAACTACCCAGGAAAGAACTATGCGTCAGCTGGCGCTGGTTTGGGGCGTAACTCCAGTATTCGGCAAAGAAGCTACTTCGACTGACGAATTGCTGGAAACTGCACTTCAAGGCGGTAAAGCTTCCGGTCTGGTAAAAGCCGGAGATCTTGTAGTAATTACTGCAGGTATCCCGCTGGGCCGTTCCGGTTCCACTAACCTGGTGAAGGTAGACACGATTCCAGCCGACTAGGATTTGGAAGAGGTTCTGCAGCATTAACAGAATACACCTAGTAGAGCAGTGGCGTTCTTAGCCGCTGCTCTTTTTATTGTGCAGGAGGGCAAAGCCGTTTTCACTTGCGGGTTGATATAAACGGTGCAAATGTATATATTGAATTGAGAGTTTTGAGAAACCGGGTAATCAGGTTCTTGTAAATATAGGGTTTATGGAGTAGACAGCAGGATGGCTTTTGCGGTAGATCCGCCGGACCGAGAAGGAATCGCCGCGGGGACCCGGCAGAGACGGCACGGCCTGCAGCGTTTTGTTCTGGACCATAATGCCGCCGTCTTGAGCCTTGAGCTTGGGACTGGATCCGTTAACCCGGCAGCAGGTGAATCTTACCAGCGATACCTTGGACAACGGTGCGATATTCTGACCCACCTGGGGAGCTTCCATGATCCATTCGGCAGAGGTTTGCGGCCCTTGATAGCGCTGGATAGTACGGAAAACCCAGTTTTTGCTGAGGTTGCGCAGAGTGATGCACCATTTACCCGGACTGAGCTTGACGATGGAAGCACGCATATGGTCTCCGGGAGATACAGGCAAGGGGATAACGGTCTCGGCAGCGGGCAGAATTTCCCACCAGGCATAGTACCGGACGGTTCCGTTTACCGATTCATGGCCGGTTCCGGTCTGGATCAGGCTGCTGTTCCGGAAGCCGTCGATGCCGATCCAGGCAGAAGAATAGGTAGCTTTGACCGTAGGTTTTACATAAGGGACGATCCAGTCGGCCGATATCCGCCGGTAGGTGCCTTTTTTGCCCGAGATGGCGTAACCGCTCCAGTTGCTGGATGTCCAGCCGAAGCCTGAGCTGACGGCTCTGCCTGTGTTGAGTTTATCTTTCAGACAGGGTTTGCTGCTTATCAATCTATTGACTTGGCCCACTTGTCCACCGCCTCATAATATGTTCTGTTCTATTTAATGCAGTAAGAGGCTCTTAAGGTTGGGTATTCTGTTAAAAAGGAAGAGAGAGGACTTATAACTCCAATGGAAAAAATATCGAAGCTGCGCGGGTTTTATCTGTTTCTGGGACTCGCCGGAGGCTCCTTCGGCTCTTATTTGTCACTGCTGCTCAAATCGAACGGACTTAACGTCAGCCAGATCGGCATGCTGATGGCTACGGGCACACTGATCGCGATCTGTGTGCAGCCCCTATGGGGAGTGATCTCCGACAGATATAACCAGGCGCGGCTGGTGCTTCTTCTGAGTGTTGCGGTTCCGGCGCTGCTTGCTGTGCTGTACCGGTCGGAGTATTTCATTGTGCTGATGCTGGTGTACACGGTATCCACGATCTTCTCATCCACACAGGCTCCCATTGCCGACTCTTACGCCATAGCGGCGGCGAACAGAGCCGGATCGACTTACGGCAGCATCCGGATGATGATGAGCATAGGAGCCGCTGTAGGAGCCATAGCCGGGGGGCAATATGTATCTAAATTCTCGGTATCCACGATCTGGCTGCCGTTTCTGCTGCTGAATGCCGTTGCAGTGGCCATTGCCTTCACCCTGCCGAAGCAGGCGGAAGAGAATCACATGATGAGCCAGTCCTTCTCCCAGGGCGTCAAAAAGCTGCTCGGTAACCGTATATTCCTGGCCTTTCTCGGGGGAAGCTTCCTGGTGAACCAGACGATGACGGCGTTCGGTACTTATTTCGTCCTTGCCTTCCAGTCGGTTGGCGGCTCTACCAGCTCTGCCGGGATCGCCCTGTTTCTGGCGTCGATCACTAACGTACCTTCCATGTTCTTCGCCTCCAAGGTTATCCGCAGGCTGGGTATGGAGCGGACGCTGCTGCTGGGTGCGCTGATCTATGTGCTGCGCTGGGGAATTCAGGTGGCTTTCCCGTATCCTTCAGTCATGATTGGGGTACAGGTGCTGCACGGCCTTTCCTTCGGCTTCTTTTATATTGCTGCAGTTGAATATGTATCGAAGATTACCTCTGCGGAGATGCAGGCGACGGGACAAAGTGTATTTAACATCGTATTCTCCGGCTTTGCCGGTATTCTGGGCAATCTGCTGAACGGAATGCTGCTGAATCAGGGCGGGGTCGGCCTTATGAATCTGTCCTGTATGCTGAGTGCGGCGGCCGGCGCGGCTCTGTTGTTCTATGTCGCCCGGAGCTCACGCAGCAAGCTGCCGCTGAAGGCCTCTTCCGGCGGAGTCAGCGCTTAGCTGCCCGCCTGCCATTACAGAAAGGAGCATGAATATGAATTCACACAAACCGGGGTGGTCCAGCCGCTGGCATGAAACTTCATTTCGTGTGCGTTATCAGGAAACCGATCAGATGGGTGTGGTCTATCACGCCAATTATTTGACCTGGTTTGAAAGCGGGCGTACGGAGATGTTCCGCGGACTGGGCTTTGCCTACCGCACACTTGAGAGCCTGGGGCTATTATTGCCTGTGACCTCTGCAGATTTGCAATTTAAAAGCCCGGCGCGATATGATGATCTTATTGCCGTGTATGCACGGTTAACAACCTTCTCGGCCTTAAGGGTTGTCTATGAATATGAAATCCGCCGTGTGGCGGAAGAGCACGGAGAAGGCGGAGCGTCCGGAGCGTCCGGGACCCGTAAGGCGCGTCCGGCGGCCAGTGAACCTCTTCCCGGCGAACTGCTGGTCAGCGGCTCGACGAGCCATGTCTGGCTGAACAAGGAATGGAAGCCTGTGCGTATCGACAGGGCGCAGCCTGAGCTGTTTCGCGCTATCACTACGGCGCTTAAGGAAGAAGAAGGAGGAGCAGTATGATCAGGAACAAATGGCTGTGGGCTGCATTATTCGCCGTCCCGGCCGTGGAATTATTCGGTTTCATCTATGTCTCAAGTTTTCTTGGAGCGCCCAAGACCCTGCTGATCATGCTGGCCACTTCGGTCATCGGTCTGCTCATGATGCGGTTTGAAGGCAAAAAAGTGCTGCAGGACAGCAGAACACATATGCAGGAAGGACGGGTGCCCGGACGGACCATGCTGGATGGCTTATGTATCTTTTTTGGCGGTCTGCTGCTGATTCTGCCGGGCTTCGTCACGGATCTGATCGGCTTTACACTGGTATTTCCGCTGACCCGGCCGCTATACCGGGTTTTTCTGCTGAAATGGATCGAGAAGAAGATGAAAAACGGCACCTTCACCTTCTACCGCAGGTAGAGCCGGGGGCGCCGCAAGGACAATGAGGTTTGGAAAAAGCGTTCGGCTGCTGGATAATGCGGCTGAGCGCTTTTTTGCTTGCAGCCGAACCGGATGTAGCGAAATGTTGCAGATTATGCAGGAGTATGCGGTGGGAAATGACGATGAACGAGGACTGGGCCCGATGTATGCGAAAAACCGAATACAATGTGCGGCTGACAGCGCAAACGGACCTAATGTATGTGAAAAACCGAATACAATGTGCGGCGGGTAGCGCAAACGGACCTAATGTATGCGAAAAACCGAATACAATGTGCGGCGGGTAGCGCAAACGGACCTAATGTATGCGAAAAACCGAATACAATGTGCGGCTGACAGCGCAAACGGACCTAATGTATGTGAAAAACCGAATACAATGTGCGGCGGGTAGGGTAAACGGGTCTAATGTATGCGAAAAACCGAATACAATGTGCGGCGGGTAGGGTAAACGGGTCTAATGTATGCGAAAAACCGAATACAATGTGCGGCCGTTAGCGCAAACGGGCTCGGTGTATGGGGACGGAGGTCCAGACCGTGACCGGATATTTGCTCTACTGGCATTTAAGGAGCTTGTGAAATATTGGCGTAAAGCTAGTGCAGCCGGCCGCTGAGGATGTAGCTGCGCAGTGCGCGGAACACGCCGGCTCGGCCGAACGCGTCCAGAATGACGAGCAGCACCGGGCCGAGGATCAGGCCCAGCATGCCGAACAGCTGAAGTCCGGCGAACATGCCGATCAGCATGGCGAGCGGGTCCAGCCCGATGCTGCTGGCCAGTACCTTCGGCTCAAGCACCTGCCGGGTGATCAGAATGATGCCATACAGCACCAGAAGGCCGACCGCCAGAGCCAGGTTCCCGGTCATGTAGGAATACAGCGCCCAGGGGAGGATCACGATGCCAACCCCGAGATAAGGCACCAGATCGACGATGCCGATAGTCAGGCCAATGGCGAAGGCAGAGTCTACGCCCAGCAGCAGCAGGCCGATGATCACGATCACTGCAGTTACGGAGATCAGCACGAGCTGGGCACGGAGGTAGCCGAACAGCGCCTTGCGCAGATCCTTCCAGATCTCCGAGACCGGCCGCAGCAGCGGAGCGGGGAGGAGTGAGAGCAGCTTGGCGTTATGCCGTTCCCAACCGGTGCTGAGGAAGAAGGCAGCCAGTACGATCACGATCAGAATCGTGCCGAGGCTCGGCAGCGAGGAGATCAGCCCCAGAATCATGTTGAAGAATCCGGTGATCAGCTGTGTCATGGCGTGGCCTACAGTTTCCGTGGTTCTGCTGATGTTACTGTCAATCGTGGCATGGTAACCCGGATTGTCGTGGTAAAACTGGTTGATCTGGTTAATAATATTCTGAATGCTGGCATTGCGGCTAACCTTCAGCAGCAGCTCGCGCCATTGGTCTGTGTGGAGGTCGAAGGTCTGGAGCAACACAATGAGCTCCTTCACCAGCCGGGTAATCAGCGCGGTCAGTACAAGGCCCGTACCTCCAATATAAAAAAGCAGCGAGAGGGCCACCGCCAGCCAGCCAGGGAGCTTCAGCCCCCGCAGGATCAGCACCAGCGGATGTATAAGGTAAGCCAGCAGCCAGGCCAGCAGCAGGGGATAGAGGAGCGGCAGCAGTACATAAACAGCCAGCAGGATCACGGCGGCGGCAAGCACGACCCACAGGCCGCGCAGCACTCTTTTGAGTACAAGTGTATCGATATCCGGTCCCTCCTACTCTAACGGGTGTACAAGGAATAACTGCTCGTCTTATGTATATTCATAGAGCATGCGAAAAGACTAGCAGGGACGGAAAAGGGCAGAATGGAGAAGCTTACTAACCTGAAAGCGTAATCATGAAACAGTTTTTCCGTTAGTTTTTTTCTATCTCTCCGATAAAATCATTTGATCCGCTGCAAAGCTCCCACGTTGTTCACATAACCGTCAAAATCCGGTATGATTATTACAGGTTAAACAGCAGAAATATAGTTGCAATCTTCAGCCCCTGTCCTGATGCCTTTTGCGGAGAATTGAAATACTTAAAAATGTAAATGTTTTCATGAGGTTTGAACCAGCATTATATACCCTTGTTGGCAAAGGAGAGAGATACTATGACAGCTACTAAAGGACTTGAAGGCATCGTTGCAACGACCTCATCGATCAGCTCCATTGTGGATGGAGTGCTCACTTACCGCGGTTATGATATTGATGATCTGGCGGATAATGCCACCTTTGAGGAGACCGCTTATTTGCTGTGGTTCGGCAATCTGCCGACAGTACCGGAGCTTGAAGCGCTGCGCCGCGACCTGAGTGCTTCAGCCCAGATCCCGGATCAGGTGCTTGCCCAGATGAAGCTGTATCCGAAGGAAGCCAACACGATGGCGGCATTGCGCTCCGCCGTATCCGCCCTGGCACTGTACGACGAGGCTGCGGATGATATGAGCCGTGAAGCAAATCAGATCAAAGCTGTGAAGCTTCAGGCACAGATTCCGACTGTGGTTGCCGCATTGGCGCGCATCCGTAAAGGACTTGAGCCGGTAGCGCCCAAAGAGGGCCTGACCATTGCCGAGAACTTCCTCTACATGCTGTGGGGAGAGCAGCCGGATATCGTATCCGTCAAGGCGCTGGATGCAGCCCTCGTGCTGCATGCAGACCATGAGCTGAATGCTTCTACTTTTGCCGGACGGGTAACTGTGGCTACACTTTCTGACATCTATTCCGGAGTTACTTCGGCTATTGGTGCGCTTAAGGGGCCGCTGCATGGCGGTGCGAATGAAGCCGTGATGAAGATGCTGGAGGAAATCGGCACGCTTGATGCCGTTGAGCCGTATGTCCAAGGCAAGCTGGAACGCCGTGAGAAGATTATGGGCTTCGGACACCGTGTATACAAGAACGGCGATCCGCGGGCTAAACATCTGATGAAGATGTCCTATGAGCTGGGCACGATGAAGAATGACACTACGCTCTATGACATGTCAGTCAAGGTTGAAGAGCTGATTACCGGGCAAAAAGGGCTCAAACCGAATGTCGACTTCTATTCGGCATCCGTCTATACACAGCTGGGTATTGAACGTGAGCTGTTCACTCCGATCTTCGCGATCAGCCGGACCTCAGGCTGGACTGCGCATATTCTGGAGCAATATGAAGACAACCGGATTATCCGGCCGCGCGCCGAATATACCGGCATGTCCGACATGAAATACGTCCCTGTAGACGAACGATAACAAGGCGGCCCCTTGCGGGCCGCTCCACCCCTTTAGTACAATGAACTATAATATACGCAGCAACTGCTTATTGATTATTGCTTGTACATCATACTTTTAGGAGGAATTCCCACTAATGTTGAAACTGGAAAAGTACGATCTGCCCACAGAAGGCGAACAAATTACAATCGAAGACGGCAAGCTGCTGGTTCCGGATCAGCCGATTATCCCTTTTATCGAGGGTGACGGTACAGGCCGTGACATTTGGAAAGCCTCCAAGCGTGTGCTGGATGCGGCCGTAGAGAAAGCTTACGGCGGCGCGAAGCAGATTGCCTGGTACGAAGTTTTTGCCGGCGAGAAAGCCTTCAATACATATGGTGAATGGCTGCCGAATGACACTCTGGAAGCAATCCGCGAGTATATTGTAGCCATCAAAGGCCCGTTGACAACTCCGATCGGAGGCGGTATCCGCTCTCTGAATGTGGCGCTGCGCCAGGAGCTGGACCTGTATGTATGTCTGCGTCCGGTACGTTATTTCGACGGTGTTCCTTCACCGGTGAAGCATCCGGAGCTGGTGGATATGGTTATTTTCCGTGAGAATACTGAAGATATCTATGCCGGGATTGAATATCAGGAAGGTTCCGCTGAAGTGAAGAAGGTTATCGAGTTCCTGCAGAAGGAAATGGGCGTGAACAAGATCCGCTTCCCGGAAACTTCCGGTATCGGCATTAAGCCTGTCTCTGAGGAAGGCTCGAAGCGCCTGGTGCGTTCTGCGGTTGAGTATGCCATCAAGCACGGACGCAAGAGCGTGACGCTGGTACACAAAGGCAATATCATGAAATTTACCGAAGGCGCATTTAAGAACTGGGGCTACGAAGTGGCTGAACAGGAGTTCGGCGACAAGGTCTTCACCTGGAACCAATATGATGTCATCAAGGAACGTGATGGTGAAGCTGCAGCGAATGCTGCCCAGAAGGAAGCCGAAGCAGCCGGCAAAATTATTGTCAAGGACGCTATCGCCGACATCGCTCTGCAGCAGGTGTTGACCCGTCCGACGGATTTCGATGTCATAGCGACGCTGAACCTGAACGGGGATTACCTCTCCGACGCACTGGCTGCCCAAATCGGCGGCATCGGTATCGCTCCGGGAGCGAACATTAACTATCTCACTGGACATGCTATTTTTGAAGCTACTCATGGTACAGCGCCTAAGTATGCGGATAAGGATGTTGTGAATCCGGGTTCGGTTATTCTCTCCGGCGTTATGCTGCTTGAGCATCTGGGCTGGCAGGAAGCGGCTGACCTGATCTACAAGGGAATGAGCACGGCGATTAACAACAAGACGGTTACTTATGACTTTGCCCGCCAGATGGAAGGCGCTACAGAGCTGAAATGCTCCGCCTTTGCTGACGAGATTATCAGCAATCTATAAGCAATTGTATTGCAAGTATGGGCTGCACGATCGTCATGATCGTGCAGCTTAAGCTTGTGCAGCGGCCTGCCCGCTGAAGATTATGCTTACGAAGCGGGTTCTGCGAAGTGCAATTAAGGAAGTCTATGCTATCCAAACGAAGTATGTGCTTCCAAGGCAGCTTTGCAAAGTGAGATCAAGGAAGCCTATGCTATCACAACTTTTAGGAGGTCTTCCCGTGGCCATCAAACGTTATAAAATCACTGTCGTAGGTGCCGGATTCACCGGTGCGACTACGGCGCTTATGCTTGCCCAGAAGGAGCTTGGCAATGTAGTGCTGCTCGATATTCCTCAGTTGGAGAATCCGACCAAGGGTAAAGCGCTCGATATGCTGGAAGCCGGACCTGTACAGAAATTCGATGCCCAGATCACCGGAACTTCAAGCTACGAAGATGCAGCCGATTCCGATATCGTCATTATTACGGCAGGGATTGCACGCAAGCCCGGCATGAGCCGTGATGATCTGGTCAACACCAATGCGGGTATCGTGAAGTCGGTCTGCGAGAACGTGAAACGGGTGGCCCCTGAGTCTATCGTGATCATTCTGAGCAATCCGGTTGATGCCATGACTTATGTGGCTTACAATGCACTTGGTTTTCCAAAGAATCGCGTAATCGGACAATCCGGCGTACTCGATACAGCGCGTTACTGTACATTCATCGCCCAGGAGCTTAATGTTTCGGTTGAAGATGTACGCGGTTTCGTGCTGGGCGGTCATGGGGATGATATGGTTCCGCTTGTGCGTTATTCCAGTGTGGGCGGTATTCCGATCGATACGCTGATCCCTGCGGAACGCATCGCTGAGATTGTGCAGCGTACCCGTGTCGGCGGCGGTGAAATCGTCAGCCTGCTGGGTAACGGAAGCGCTTATTATGCGCCTGCGGCATCACTGGTTCAGATGACGGAAGCAATCCTCAAGGACAAGAAACGGATTATCCCTGTAATTGCCCTGCTTGAAGGTGAATACGGATACGATAATTTGTTCATGGGTATTCCGGCACTTCTGGGTGCAGATGGCATCGAGAAGATCTTCGAGCTGGAGCTTACGGCAGAGGAGAAGGCGGCTCTGGATAAATCAGCCGATTCTGTCCGTGCGGTCACTTCGGCAGTAACTGTGTAAGTAACGTTAGCGGGCAGCTGCTGAAGCCCCTTTTTGCAGGCAGAATCGGGGCTTTGCTGCTGTTTAATCCTACAATGTCGGAGGAGATTGATATGGACCGTATTTTCTTTTTCCTGCATATGATCGGCACACTGGCGCTTGGCTTCTATCTGGTATTGCCGTTTATTCTGAGCGGGACGGCGAAGCTGTCCGCCCCGGCGAAGGAAGGCACCTTGAGCGCCATCGGCGGCTTCAACCGCTTTGCACAGTATGGACTAGTTATCCAGCTGTTGACCGGAGGCTATATGATGACCAAGGGTGACTATTCTGTCGCCTGGATGATCGTTGTGGTTGTGCTGCTGCTGGCGATGTTTGCGCTTGGCGGCATCATGAGCAGACCCCTGCGCCTGGCTGCGGCCGGAATGCGGGAGAACCGTGATGTCTCTGCAGAAACCGCCAAGATCCGGACCATGAGCCTGCTGCTGATGGTCGTGCTGGTTATCATGATCTTTTTCATGGTGTACCGGCGCCTTATTTAATCCTGGCTCTGATTTATAGGGAGGACCGGGAGTTCAAAGGCTCTGGCAGCTTAGGCTGCCAGGGCTTTTTGTTGTGTAAGACACTGAAGCAGATCCGTCTGAAGGACGATGTGTTCTTGTAACAGGAATTCCGCTGAAGCCCCCGGAAGCTGGGCCAAATGAGGGGATAATGTATGCGGAAAATCGAACACAATGAGCATCCGTGGAGGTGATCGAGCCAAATGTATGCGAAAAATCGAACACAATGAGCATCCGAGGAGGTAACCGGGCCAAATGTATGCGAAAAATCGAACATAATGAGCTCTCATGGAGTTAACGGACCAAATGTATGCGAAAAATCGAACACAATGTGCTTTCATGGAGTTAACGGACCAAATGCATGCGAAAAATCGAACACAATGTGCCTCCGAGAAGGTAACCGGGCCGAATGTATGCGAAAAATCGAACACAATGTGCTTCCGTGGAGGTAACCGGGCCAAATGTATGCGAAAAACCGAATACAATGTGCTCTCGTGAAGGTAACCGGACCAAATGTATGCGAAAAATCGAACACAATGTGCTTTCATGGAGGTAACCGGGCCAAATGTAGTTGTCGGATGCGCAGAAGGCGCTGCTGGAGGTAACAGCGGTGAACAAGATGATTACATTGAAGGCAGCGGCGGATCAGCTGTAGACAGGACTGCCGGGAACCATACTGGGCACTATAAATTAAAAAAGGCCGTTTCCCTAGTGGAGAGCGGTCTTTAATCATACTATATAACCATTATTTCGTTACGATCCTGCCGTCCTTCATCACAAATTTAACTTTCCGGAGATTGTCGATATCGGCAAGCGGGTTACCCTCTATGACAAATAGATCTGCCCTCTTGCCCGGTTCAATCGATCCAATCTCATGAGCCAGATTGCATATCTTCGCACCGGTTGAAGTGGCGGCTGTGATAATCTGCATCGGGGTGAGACCCGCCTCGTCCAATAAACGGATTTCTTCCCACGGCATTCCCAGCCTGTACCACGGGCTTTCTTCTCCGATGAAATCATCTCCGAGGCCAATCTCTCCGCCTGCCTGAATGAATCTCCGGACATTATCCAGTCCTTGTTCTAACAGCGGAGCGCCGAATTTGTCCTGAAACATCTTTAGTACAGTGAGTGTGGGGACGATCCGGATATTGGAGGCTACCATTTGCCGGATCAGGTCATCGTCCAGCCGGTCGTAAATCACATGCGCAGCATCGTTAATCCCCGCATTCACAAGAATCTGAAGGTTGCGCGCGCTGGTTACATGAGCAGACACATATGCACCATGCTCCGGGCTTCCCGGCAGATACTCTCCAGAAGCTCCTGATTCAGCTGCGGCAGTCCGTTTGTCCCGGGATCATAGCCGTCTTCCAGCGCTGTTTTGATACAATGAATCCCTTGTTCTAATACCCCGCGGACCTTCAATCTGGCTTCATCCGCAGATCCAACTCCGATAGGGGCCTGCCCGCCATACCCGCGGGGAGCCGTGAAGACTTTGCCGGTTGTGATTATTCGGGGAAAAGATCCGCGGTCCAGCGCTTTTGTATGTGCCATCACATCGTCAAGCGTTGCTGCTGTTGTCATCCCCTCGTCACGGATCGTGGTTATTCCTTCTGAGAGGCAGGCAGCTAAATATTCCTTATGGTACCCGTGAAGCGGCTCGTTCTTAATGAATTTGAAGCTGGTGTGTGCATGGGTATGAATAAATCCCGGCAGGACCACAAGCCCCTCAAGATCTATCTCCGTTACTGAGTTATGTTCCAGCCTGCTGCTCCCTTGCCCGCCAACCATGCCGAACCGGCCATTAACAATTTCAATGCTTGCATTGTACAGCGGCTGGCGCCCCGTTCCGTCGATTAACGTCGCGTTGGTCAATCGTATAATCTCATTTTCATTTCCCATGACAGATAGTGGACCCTCCAGTGAAGATAGTTGTCTTCCAAGAGAAAGTATAGGATATAAAAATGTCCGGATATATATAATATTCTCATAGAAACCGTTCATTACTTACCGTAACAATCCTTCCAGCTCAAAAATGCCGTGTTCCTGAAAGTCAGTGATAATCTGCGGCGGCAGCAGGGTGAGTAATTCACTTAAAGTGCACCAGCGGTAATCGGTATGCTCTTCCGAGAGCTGGATTTCGCCACGGGCTGCGCGGCATAAATAGGTGATAATCACTACCTGTCTCGCAGGGTCCGTGAGCAGGGTTACCGCGTAAAGGATACGTTCTGTCGTAACCGCAAGTCCGGTTTCCTCAAGAATTTCTCTTTCCAGTGCAGCCTCCAGGCTTTCACCAAATTCGATTTTGCCTCCGGCACATTCCCAGCTTCCGGCACCTGCAGAATCGGCGGCAGCCCGCTTGACGAGGAGGATTCTGCCCTGATACAGGATGACACCTTTGACGGCAACGATGATGGTTTTTGATTTTTTGGACATGAGGATAACTCTCCTTCTGCAGGCTCTATAATGGACCGGGGAACGCGTTGGACTGAAGATTTTCTGTTTGGCCAGCTTCCCTATGTGGTAAGTAAAATAACGTAAAGCGATTTTTGCTAGGTAAGTATGATGCATAAACACCAGACTTTTAGCCATCCTAACATGATTAGTAAAACAGTATAATGGTACAGCGAAAGGAGAATGGATTATGCCAGACACCAGCAAACAACCCGTCAAAACCCTGCCTCCGCAGGTACAGGACCAGCAGCCCGGAATTGAAAGCGAGATGAACCCGCTTCCGGAGTTTGAAACCTCGGCTTACAAGGCAGCAGGCAAGCTGCTGGGCAAGGCCGCGCTCATTACCGGAGGGGACAGCGGAATCGGTCGTGCGGTTGCCGTTCATTTTGCCAAAGAAGGCGCAGATGTAGTGATATCCTATCTGAATGAGCATGAAGATGCGGAAGAAACCAAACGTCAGGTGGAACAGGAGGGGCGGAAGTGTATTCTGATCTCCGGTGATATCGGGGTTGAGGCCTTCTGTCAGGATCTGATTAATAAAACCATTGAGGGACTCGGCAAGCTGGACATCCTGATTAACAATGCGGCAGAGCAGCATCCGCAGGAGACTATTGAGGACATTACCGCCGAGCAGCTGGAGCGGACGTTCCGGACGAATATATTCTCCATGTTCTATCTGACCAAGGCAGCGATGCCCCATCTCAAAAAAGGCTCCACGATCATCAACACTACGTCTATCACGGCGTACCGCGGCAGCCCGCAGCTGCTGGACTATTCGTCCACCAAAGGAGCAATTCTCAGCTTCACCCGCTCCCTGTCGATGAATCTCGCAGACAAAGGCATCCGCGTGAACGCGGTAGCACCGGGACCGATCTGGACGCCGCTGATTCCGTCTACGTTTGACGCGAAGAAGGTCAGTGAATTCGGCGGCACCCAGCCGATGAAGCGTCCGGGACAGCCCGAAGAGCTGGCACCGGCTTATGTGTATCTGGCTTCTGACGACTCCTCCTATGTGAGCGGTCAGGTCATGCATGTGAACGGCGGCGAGATCGTTAACGGCTGACCATTGGCACTGCTTTGTAAGCCGGATAAGTTTATACAGGTTTAAGGCATCCAAGGTTCAACAGGTGAAAAGTCAGCCGGAAGGCTGGCTTTTTTGCCGTTTAAACCCGCTGGATTTAATAACTGAATCTATTAAAGAATAGCTCTTACAGGAATAATATGCTAATATACAAACTGCAAGAACAATAGAATATGAACGATCACTAGGGGTGCCGCAAGGCTGAGACGAACATATCTGTTCGGACCCTTTGAACCTGATCTGGTTTATACCAGCGTAGGGAAGTGGAGAATGAATAATGCAGCGGGGGTAACGGCTTACCCGGTATTCCTGCTTATATTCCGGACTGCTTCCTGATACAGGGGGCGGTCTTTTTGTATTTTCCGGAATGCCGTATAGAGGGAAGGTGAAGGTGCTGAAAGAAATCCATTTGATCTCGGATGGGAGGCTGAATCCGGAGCAGTTTGCCGGTTTGGCTGCTGCTGTACATAACATGGTGGATTATATCCATCTCCGGGAAAAAGCCCTGACCGCACGGGAGCTTCTGGCTGCCGCAGAGCGGTTGCTGCAAGCGGGGGTTCCTCCCTCTAAGCTGGTCATTAATGACCGGATAGATGTGGCTCTGGCAGCAGGGGCAGCCGGTGTCCAATTGGCCTGGCACAGTCTGCCGCCTGCCGGGGCGCGCGGCATTGCCCCGGGCCTGCGGCTGGGCAGGTCAGTGCACTCCTCGGAGGAAGCGGCACGCGCCGGACGGCAGGGAGCGGACTTCTGTCTGTATGGACATGTATTCCCCACGGCCTGCAAGCCCGGACAGCGGGAACGGGGCCTGGAGCAGCTGGAAGTGGCCGTCCGCTGCAGCAGTATACCGCTGATTGCTATCGGAGGCATCACACCGGGTAATACCGGACCAGTTCTATTGAAAGGTGCTGCCGGAATAGCCGTAATGTCCGGGATATGCGGAGCGACGGACCCTGCTGGCGCCGCTGAGGCCTACAGATCATCCGTTCAGGCCGCAGCGTATGCTGAAGTCCTGAATGAAGCCCCCTTACCGGGCAAAGGAGGTGAACTGGAATGAATTTGACCGTTAACGGCCACAGAGGAAGGTATGATGAGAGCTGCCGGACGCTGGCTGATCTTCTGGCCCGGCCTGAGTGGGCCGGGAAGCTGGTTATTGTGGAGCTGAATGGCGAGCTTGCCGGCAGAGAGGTTTATGAAGATACATTGCTGAATGAAGGTGACCGAGTTGAGCTGGTTCATTTTGTCGGCGGAGGCTAGGGGGCCTTGCACGCGCAGCAGACGGAACAATGCAGATACGTAATTTAGCTTAAGGCAGTGACTTATCACAGGAGGCGATATGATGCAAGATCCTTTGGTTATCGGAGGAGTTACTTTAACGAGCAGACTGTTCATCGGGACCGGAAAATACAGCCGCAACACCCTTATTCCTGAAGTGATTGCCCGTTCGGGTTCACAAGTCATTACGGTTGCCCTGCGCCGGGTAGATCCGGAGAGCAAGGACAATATTATCAGCCATATTCCTTCCCACATGACGCTGCTGCCCAATACCTCCGGTGCACGCACCGCAGAGGAAGCCGTACGCATTGCCAGGCTGGCGAAGTCGGCGGGACTGGGTAATTGGGTGAAGATCGAGGTTATCAATGATCAGAAATATCTGCTGCCTGATAATACCGAGACGATCAGAGCGACAGAAATTCTAGCTGCGGAGGGTTTCGTTGTTCTGCCTTACATGAGCCCTGATCTGTCAGCCGCACTCCGGCTGAAGGAGGCGGGAGCTGCAGCCGTCATGCCGCTGGGAGCGCCAATCGGCTCTAACCGCGGGCTGCAGACCAAGGAGCTGATCCGGATTCTGATATCAGAAACGGGTCTGCCCATCATCGTGGATGCCGGTATTGGCAGACCCTCCGAGGCTGCTGAGGCGATGGAAATGGGCGCAGCCGCTGTGCTGCTGAATACGGCAATTGCCACCGCCCGGGACCCGCAGCTGATGGCGGAGGCATTCCGCGAAGCGGTGTCGGCGGGGCGGAAGGCCTATCTGGCCGGGCTGGGGCCGGTGGAAGAGACAGCCGCAGCTTCTTCGCCGCTGACCGGATTTCTGGCCTGACTGATGCTGTTTAAGAAGAGGGAGGAAGGACATGAGCTTTTATGATAGGCTGACCCGGCTGGACAAGCTTCCCTACGAGGGGGGATGGAAGCAGTACACTGCGCTCGATGTGAAGCGGGCGCTTCGTCTGGAGCAGCTGGACGAGGACGGGCTGATGGCTTTGCTGTCACCGGCTGCGGAGCCTTACCTCGAAGAGATGGCGCAGAAGGCCCATAGATTGACACGTGCTCAATTCGGTCATGTGATGCAGCTGTTTACACCGATGTATCTGGCTGATTTCTGCGTCAACCATTGTACCTACTGCAGCTTTAGCTCTATCTATGATTTTCCGCGCAAAAAACTGACACTGGAGGAAGTCCGGCGGGAAGCGGAAGCAATCGCAGCCACAGGGCTGCGCCACATTCTGATTCTGACCGGAGAATCCCGGAATGAAAGTCCGGCCAGTTATGTGAAAGACTGCGTGGAGGTGCTCCGCGGCTATTTCTCTTCAGTCAGCATTGAAGTGAATCCGCTCACTACCGAAGAATACGCTGACCTCATACAGGCAGGAGTAGACGGTCTGACGCTGTATCAGGAGGTCTATCATCAGGAGACCTACCGCAAGCTGCATGTGAAGGGCCCCAAGCGGGTGTACCGCAACCGCCTGGATGCGCCCGAGCGCGGCTGCCTGGCCGGATTCCGCTCGGTAAATATCGGAGCCCTGCTGGGAATGTACGAATGGCGTCAGGAGGCTCTCGCGACTGCACTGCACGCCAGGTACTTGCAGGACAAGTATCCGGAGTGCGAAATCGGTTTGTCCATTCCCCGTTTTCGGCCGTACCTGGGGGAATTTAATCCTGCGAGTGATGTAACCGACCGTGCGCTGGTGCAGATTATCCTGGCCTACCGCCTGTTTCTGCCCCGCTCCGGCATTTCGCTGTCTACGCGGGAGCCGGCAGCTCTGCGCGATCATCTGGTTCATCTTGGGATCACGAAGATGTCTGCCGGGGTATCCACCGAAGTAGGCGGACATTCCCTGGAAGGCGGAACCCCCCAGTTTGAAATATCAGACAACCGCAGCGTGCATGAGATTAAGGAGATGCTCGAGGCAAAAGGGCTGCAGCCGGTGTTCAAGGACTGGGACATCCTGGATGAGCCGATAGCCATGCCTTAACTTGATGCAAATAACCCGCCGTGAGGCGGGTTATTTGCATTGCAGGGCCAAACGGCCGGTGCGATGCTGCATTCTTCAAGCGGCTGCACGGCTTCCGGCTAGTCGGCGGACTTATCCGGACTCATGCTTGAAGACAGCTCGTCCAGCGACAGCTCAAACCCCGGAGCCATGTGGGTTAGGAAATACTCCATCTCCGGCAAGGCGAGCGCGTGCAGCTTCGCTGCCGTCTGCTCCCGGGCGGCCGCGAATTCGCGGTTGCCTGCGGCGGTTTCCCAGACGCATTTCAGATATGCGTCGAGCACATCCGCCGCCTTGACGTAGCGGAGCAGTCCGGCATCCTCGGAGCCGGGGGGGCTGTCCTGCGGCTGCAGGAGCGGCGCATAGACTGCGCTCAGCTCCGGCGGGATCATCGCCGCGAGGCGCTCAGCGGCGACCCGCTCCATCTCGCGGAAGCTGGACAGCAGCAGCGGGTTGTTGTGCTTCACCGGCGTGGCGATGTCGCCGGTGAATACCTCGGTGGCGTCGTGGAACAACGCCATTGTGGATGCGCGGTCGGCGTTCAGCGACCGGCCGAAATGGACATTGCCGATGGTGCACAGCATGTGCGCCAGCAGGGCCACCTGGAACGAATGCTGCGCCACGTTCTCCGGGGCGGTGCTGCGCATGAGGCTCCAGCGCTGGATATATTGCAGCCGGTAGAGATAGGCAGAGAAATGGTAGTTCAATTTTTAAGTAACCCCTTTCATGAGCGGCTTAATATGATATGATAATAACTAATTGTAACAGAGTTAGGGCAGCTTGAAACAGATGGAGAGGAGACTGAATGAAGATGCAGCATTTTGAAGACAGCATTTATAATCTGATCGTAGAGACCTCCACGAATTTGCCGGGTGATGTACGCCGGGCGGTAGCCAAAGGGCGTGCGCTGGAAGACCGGTCGACCCGCTCCGGACTGGCACTGACCACGATTGCCCAGAATATCGGCATGGCTGAGCTCCAGGTATCGCCGATCTGCCAGGATACAGGGATGCCGACTTTTATAATTCATACGCCGGTAGGCGTGAATCAGATAGAGATGAAGAAGGATATTCATAGCGCGATAATCCGGGCGACGAAGAACGGCAAGCTGCGGCCGAATTCCGTGGATTCCCTTACAGGCGAGAACAGCGGGGACAATCTGGGTGCAGGCACGCCGGTGATTCATTTCGAGCAGTGGGAAGAGGAAGGCATTGATGTAAGGCTCATTCTGAAGGGCGGCGGCTGCGAGAATAAGAATATTCAGTATAGTCTCCCGGCAGAGCTGGAGGGTCTGGGCAAAGCCGGACGTGATCTTGACGGCATCCGCAAATGTATTCTTCATTCGGTCTACCAGGCGCAGGGCCAGGGCTGCAGTGCAGGCTTCATTGGCGTAGGCATCGGCGGTGACCGTACAACGGGCTATGAGCTGGCCAAGAAGCAGCTGTTCCGCAAGGTCGAGGATGTGAATCCCACCCAAGATCTGGGCAAGCTGGAAGATTACATTATGGAGAATGCCAACAAGCTCGGGATCGGAACGATGGGCTTCGGCGGTGAAGTTACGCTGCTGGGCTGCAAAATCGGAGTGATGAACCGGCTGCCGGCGAGCTTTTTTGTCTCGGTAGCTTATAACTGCTGGGCCTTCCGCCGTCAGGGAATACTGGTAAATCCGGCAACCGGGGACATTAAAGAATGGCTCTATGAGAGCGGCACAGGCATTTCTGTTGAAGGGGAAGAAGCCTTAGTGCAAGTAACTGAACCGGTAGCGGTCTCTGCTGCTGATGGCGTTTCGCAGGGCATGATTCCAGAGGATGCAACGATTCCTGCGGCTCCTGCCATCTTGTCAGGAACTGGAGAAGCTGCTTCTGATGCTGTTGTCTCCGGTAACGTCAAGGTAATCGAACCTGCTGCCGCAGACTCCGCCGCATCGGGTGGTTCGCGCGAAATCCGCCTGACCACGCCGATCAGCGAGGAGGATATCCGCAGCCTGCGCGTTGGTGATGTAGTTATTCTCTCCGGCGAGATGCACACCGGCCGCGATGCCCTGCACAAATATCTGATGGATCACGACACCCCCGTGGACTTGAACGGTGCGGTCATCTATCACTGTGGTCCGGTCATGCTGAAGGATGATGAGGGCTGGCATGTGAAGGCTGCAGGTCCGACCACTAGCATCCGTGAGGAGCCTTATCAAGGCGATATCATTAAGAAATTCGGCATCCGTGCCGTAATCGGCAAAGGCGGGATGGGCCCGAAAACGTTGAAGGCATTAGGCGAACACGGCGGCGTCTATCTCAACGCTATTGGCGGTGCAGCCCAGTATTATGCGGAATGCATCAAGAAGGTTAACGCGGTTGATTTCATGGAGTTCGGAATTCCGGAGGCCATGTGGCATCTGCAGGTGGACGGATTCGCTGCAATCGTCACCATGGATGCGCATGGCAACAGCCTGCATGCCGATGTGGAGAAGGATTCTGCGGCCAAGCTGGCCCAGTTCCGGGAGCCGGTATTTAAATAAACTGTTTAGCAATACTCCCTGTGACAGTGATTTGTTGGATGATATTAATCAAATAGTATATTTATTCAGTGATATAAAGACCTCTTTCTGTTTGATGAAAGGGGTCTTTTTGCGGTGCGGCTCTGAAAAAAATCGAAACCGGTGCCTGTTCGCCGAGGAGCATGCTGCCGGCTGATGCTAAACGGGGAATTTTCTGCGTATTGCAGAGTCGTTATCCTATATGGGATACGGGTTCTGAGAAAGAACAATTTATATGTCTTGACAGCGCATACAAGTCCATGTTAATTTTTAGTGGGGAAACCGGTTTCCCTAAAATGAATAAGATGAGGCTGTAGCTTGTTCTTTTTGGCAGAAAGTGTTGTGCATACGCATTTATGAGAGGGAGATGAAGAATGAAACGTAAACATTGGCTTATCCCCGTCCTTATCACATCCATGGTTCTTTCGATCACGATGAATTTATTTGTTCTGCCTCCAGTTAAGGTTGAAGCGGCCAGTATCGGCACGGTTACAGAGAATGATACGATTTATCAGATTATGGTTGACCGTTTCAATGACGGAGACTCCTCCAATAATGCCACAGGAGCCGCCATCCGCTATGGGGAGACCTCTGAAGAAGATTTTCGTTATATGAAGGGTGGAGACTGGCAGGGGGTTATCAATAAGCTCCCCTATATTCATAATATGGGCTATACGGCGATCTGGATCTCTCCGGTTGCCGAACCGCAGATGATGGGCCGGGAGAATAACGGGACAGGGAAGAACACAGCCTACCACGGCTACAATGTCAAAGATCCCAATGCGGCGAACCCCTATTTTGGCACAAAAGAGAAGCTGAAGGAGCTGGTAGATTCAGCGCATGCGCTCGGAATCAAGGTCATCATCGACGTCGTTCCGAACCATATCGGCGACTATATGCTGGGTACCCAGGCTTATTATGATATACCTGCCTTGCAGCCGGTCGCCCCTTTCAATAATCCGGCCTGGTATCACCATAACGGGGATATCAACTGGTCGCTGGCAGACGGAAGATATGATCAGTGGGCCCAGGATTATTTGGAGAATCACGATCTGGGCGGACTGGATGATATCGACTTCGATGTTCCTGCCGCCAAGCAGGCCATCTTCAGCTCGATTAAAGGCTGGTTTGACTACACCGGAGCGGATGGTGCCCGCGTTGATGCCGCCAAGCTGATGAAGCCGACGGATATTGGAGAGCTGCAGACGCTGCTGGGCGTGAACACCTTCGGAGAGAATTTTGACGGCAATGCCGAATTTGTCTCCCGCTGGGTCGGCAGCAGCAAGGAATGGGGGATGCTTGATTTCCCGCTGTTCTTCTCCGTGCTGAATAGCTTTGCTTACGGCCAATCCTTCGATTCCAATATTAAGAGTACACTGGCTCTCGATTCCTATTACAACGGCAATGCGAATCATATGGTTACCTTCATTGATAATCATGACCGCAACCGCTTCCTGACAGAGGCCGGAGGCAGTGTAGAGAAGCTGCAGAATGCCTTGTCCTTCATCTTCACTGTGCGCGGAACCCCGGTGGTGTTCCAGGGTACAGAACAGAATAAAGGCAACGGGAACGGCCAGATCATGACTGGCGGTATTGCCGATACGTGGAACCGCTGGTCTATGGTGAAGCGTGATGCAAGCGGCAACGTGGTAGAGAATTATTTCAATGAGAACGCCAGCACCTACAAGCATGTAGCCAAGCTTAACGAAATCCGCAAAAATAATCCTGCGCTGCGCACCGGCACCCAGCGTGAAATGTGGTCTGCCCAGAATCTGTACGCGTTCTCCCGCCGGATTGACAGCGGGACCAATGTGGGACAGGAAGTCATCTCCGCATTCAGTAATGCTTCGGGCGGATCGCAGACCGTTACGATTCCGCTGCGCGCCGAAAGTACTCTGACTGTGGGGACAGTACTGATTAACCAGTTGAATACATCGGATACCGTAACCGTACAGTCCGGCGGTGCAACCGGCAAGCAAATTACAGTCACACTCAGTGCGAACTCCGCCAAAATTTACTCCAAGACGCAGCCAATAGTCGATACCGAGGCTCCGTCTGTTCCGACGAATGTAACAGCCACTGTGCAGAATGCCTCTAGTGCGCTTGTGACCTGGACTGCTTCCACCGATGATGTCGGGGTTACCGGGTACGAGATTTACCGCAATGGGGTCAAGATTGGGACCTCGGCAACTACCTCTTACACAGACAACGGCTTGTCCGGCAGTACGAACTACTCGTATACGATAAAAGCGTATGACGCCGCCGCCAACCTCTCGTTATTCAGCGCGGCTGCACTGATCGTCACTCCTGCCGGAAATAGTGTGACGATCTATTACAAGCAGGGCTACACCACACCTTACATCCACTACCGCCCGGCTGCGGGAACCTGGACGACATCGCCGGGCGTAGCAATTCCTGCGGCTGAAGTGGCAGGTTACAACAAAATCACGATCAACATCGGTGCGGCCACCCAGCTGGAAGCCTGCTTCAATAACGGCAGCGGCACCTGGGACAGCAACGGCGGCAGCAATTATCTATTCGGTACCGGTACCTGGACGTATACTGGGGCCGGGAATATTCAGGCGGGCGGACCCGTTACGCCGTCATCGACGCCAACGGCAACACCGACGGCCACACCAACGGTGACGCCGACACCGACCGCGACACCAATAGCTACACCGACTGCTACACCGACAGTGGCACCTACCGCTACGCCAACAGCCACACCGACCGCGACACCAACGGTTACGCCGACAGCAACTCCGGTGCCAACCGCCACTCCGGTAGGGAATACAGCGACGATCTACTACAAGAATACGGCCTATACCAACTCTTATATCCATTACAAGCTGGATGGGGCAAGCACTTGGACGACCTCGCCGGGCGTGCAGATGCAGGCATCCACATTCAGCGGCTACAAAGCGATTACCATCGAGCTCGGAACCGCAACCGGACTTACTGCAGCGTTCAATAACGGCAGCGGAACCTGGGACAGCAATGGCGGCAGCAATTATCACTTTGGCGCAGGCAGCTCAAGCCTTGTGGGGGGAAGCCTTACCACCGGAGAACCTCAGGCGGACAGCGTGACCTTCCGGGTCACTGTTCCGGCCACCACTCCAGCGAGCGGGCCTGTCTATCTGACCGGGTCGTTCAACAGCTGGAACGCGGCTGACCCCGCATATCTGCTGACCAAGGGCAGTGACGGAGTCTATTCCATCACCCTGAGCCTTCCGGCAGGAACAGCAGTGACGTATAAGCTGACGCGCGGCAGCTGGGCTTCGGTAGAGACCGCATCCGGCGGAGCAGATATTGCGAACCGTGCGCTCACGCCGGCGGGCGGCGCACAGACCGTCACGCTGACCGTGCAGCGCTGGAAGGATCAATAGGGAATGACAGGGGGCGAAGGATGAATTCCGGCGCCCCCGTTCTTTTGAATAAGCTGATATGGTTGAAGAGAGAGGAGCTAAAAGCTGATGAGAACATCCCGGTATTGGCGCAAAATCACAGCCCTGCTGCTTGGTGTGCTTCTGATGATCCCGGCAGCAGCCACTAATGTCTCGGCAGATATTGCCGCTACGCATGTGTACCATAACCATATGCCGAATTTCTGGGCGTACTATGATTTGAACTCCTATAACGCTGCCCCGGCAGGAAGTCCGATCCGCTATACGTATGATGGTGAAGTCATCCAGTTGAAGCAGAACCCGCCTGCGGGATATACCTATTATTTGCCGAACGGTTCCCCGATGCCGCATGATGATCTGGTCTCCTATTATTCACATCACGCGAAGACGGGAGCCTATCTAACCTGGCCCTGGAGCGTAGCGAACACGCTGCACAGCAATTATCCCCAGGCGCAGATGCATGTTACAATGTCCGGCTCTGTTGTAAATAACGTGAACAGCATTATTCAGCAGGGTAATGTAAGCGGATACAATAATCCGGCTTGGGGTACTCCCTGGAAGAGCGCCGTCGATCAGCTCAAAACAACAAACGGCAGCAACATGCTCGATCTGATCCATTTCTCCGGGCATCACTCCATGGGTCCGCTGGTCGGCAACGACTATTTGCTCAAGGATATGATCTATCATGGAGCCACATTGGCCCAGCCTTATTTTCTCGGAAGCAGCTATAAGTCGTCTAAGGGGTTCTTCCCCACAGAGCTTGGTTTCTCTGAACGGATAATCCCCGTCCTGCAAAAGCTCGGTATTCAATGGTCCGTAATCGGCAACAACCATTTCTCCCGTACGCTTAAGGACTATCCGCTGCTGAACAGTCCCGGCACGGATACGATGGTCTCACCGCCCAACCGCAGTGATCTGCAGAATGTCAGCACCGTAGGCTCCTGGGTGAATGAACCGATGTTCAACGAACAGCAGGTTGTCTATAACAAGTATCCTTTTGCCTCTACAGCCCATTGGGTCCGTTATGTGGACCCGGCAACCGGGGCAGAATCCAAAGTGGTCGGCGTTCCGGTTGCACAGGCGCAGTCATGGGAAGAAGGGTATCTGGGTCAGGTAAAAGCAGATGTGCTAAAGCCGTATGAGAACCTGGTCGCACAGAAGCAGATTTTTGTGGTCGCGCATGACGGGGATAATTCTTCGGGCCGTGCAGGTTCCGAGGAGACCTGGCGCAATGCCGGGAATGTGACCTATGCCAGCAGCGGTGTTACCGGTATGGGAATTGACGAGTATCTGCGCAATAATACACCAGCCGCCTCCGATGTAGTCCATGTTCAGGATGGCTCATGGATTGATACCCGGGATTCCTCCTCTGATCCGACCTGGTACCACTGGCATCTGCCGTTCGGCATCTGGAAAGGCCAGTTTGCCAGCTTCAATCAGGTGAACGGCACCTCTTATGCGCCGAAGAAGAATCTGTCCGGTGTTGAAGAAGGCATGACCGTATCCTTCGAGAAGGGTTACCATTATCTGGAGCGTAACTTCGCCCTGCTGCAGGCGTCCCTGAATTATGCCAAGACAGCCGAGCAGATCTGGCTGGATGAGCATCCGAATTACTGGAAGCCGGTCAATCCGATTGACCGCGAGGTGACTTACGAGGGCAATCAGCTCAACCCTTGGATGATCTCCTATCCGGTAAAAGGGAACACCGCAAGCGATTATGCCGGCGGCGCCAATCCGGCTGAATTGGCCTGGTATTTCCTGCTCCCGGCGATGGACTCCGGCTTTGGGTATTACGACGAGAATGTAGATGACAGCGTGAAGCCGGCCCTGTCCTTCAATCAGTCGCTGTATTTCTCCAAACCTTACGTTACGCAAAAGCTGGCCAAAGACAAAACCGGCCCCTCCGTATGGTGGCCGCAGCGTTACCCGTACAATCCGGGCAGCGCCAATGTCAGCAAGGCGGAGGGCTGGACGCTGCAGCATTTCAATAATGTGTTCTCCATTTATACCTATGCCTTCGACACCAGCGGTATCAGCGATATCAAGGTGAAGGTCCGGGCACACCGTGACAAGACGGCAGACGCTGCGGACAATACTTTCAAGGTCTATGACCCGGCGGGTCTGGCCGCAGCAGGAATATCCAATATTGACCCTGCCAAGGTCGGTGCCTGGACGGAATACCCGATGACGGTCCGCGACCTCAGCACCGATATCAACGGGGTCGACTGGCAGCCAAGCAGCAAGGCCATCATGCAGAAGGTTCCGGCTACGGACATCGGCAATCTGTATTTCAGTTATATCTCCGATTACCGCGATCAACTGGTGGATTACTATATTGAAGCCAAAGATGCTAAGGGTAATGTAACGAAAAGCGATATCCAGCAGGTCTATGTCGGAGCCGGCAAATACACATTGGCAAACGGAAAATATACCGAGAGCATGCAGGGAACCGTTGAGGGCACGCATCCGTTTATTACCGATGTGCCTGCAGTTCCGGACACGGAAGCCCCGTCTGTGCCGGCTAATCTTCAGGCAGCTGTGGTCAATGCCTCCTCGGCCTTGCTGACATGGAGTGCAGCTACCGATAATATCCGTGTGACAGGTTATGAGATCTACCGCGATGGCATCAAGATCGGCACATCGCCGTCCGCTTCGTATACAGACAGCGGCTTGTCCTCCTCTACGACGTATGAATATAAGGTCAAAGCATATGATGCTTCGGGCAATCTGTCCGGACTGAGTACAGCAGCAGTGGCAACAACACCGGCGGGGAATAATGTGACGATTTATTACAAGAAGGGATACACCACACCGTACATTCACTACCGTCCGGCTGCGGGCACCTGGACGACGGCGCCGGGCGTAGCGATTCCTGCGGCTGAAGTGGCAGGTTATAACAAAATCACGATCAATATCGGTGCAGCCACCCAGCTTGAAGCCTGCTTCAATAACGGCAGCGGTACCTGGGACAGTAACGGCGGCAGCAATTATCTGTTCGGCACCGGCACCTGGACCTATACCCCTACCGGGCAAATCCAGGCGGGTGCTCCGGCTGTTCCGACCGCGACGCCAACGGTTACGCCTACAGCGGCGCCGACAGCCACGCCGACAGTGGCGCCAACGGCTACGCCGACAGCCACGCCGACAGTAGCGCCAACGGCTACGCCTACAGCGGCGCCGACAGCTACGCCGACAGTGGCGCCAACGGCTACGCCGACAGCGGCGCCAACGGCTACGCCGACAGTGGCACCGACGGCTACGCCGACAGTGGCACCAACGGCTACGCCGACTACGACTCCGGTGCCAACCGCCACGCCGGTGGGCAATACGGCCACGATCTATTACAAGAATTCCGCCTACAGCAATTCGTATATTCATTACAAGCTGGATGGGGCGACGGTCTGGACCACCTCGCCGGGCGTGCAGATGCAGGCATCCGCATTTAGCGGTTACAAGGCGATTACCATCCAGCTCGAAACTGCAACAGGCCTTACTGCAGCTTTTAATAACGGCAGCGGAACCTGGGATAATAACGGCGGCAGCAATTATCACTTTAATGTTGGCAGCTCGAGTCTAACCGGCGCAAGTCTTAGCACCGGAGAGCCGCAGGCAGACAGCATAACCTTCAGGGTGACCGTTCCGGGTTCTACACCAGCATCCGGGCCAGTCTATCTAACGGGGTCTTTCAACAGCTGGAATGCAGCAGATCCGGCGTACTTGCTGACTAAAGGCAGCGATGGTGTATACTCCATCACCGTGAGCCTTCCGGCAGGAACAGCAGTGACGTATAAGCTGACGCGCGGTAGCTGGGCTTCGGTGGAGACAGCATCCGGCGGGGCGGATATAGCGAACAGGTCGCTAACTCCGGCGGGGGGTGCACAGACCGTCACGCTGACCGTGCAGCGCTGGAAGGATCAGTAATAGGCGCATTCCGTGCTTACACAAAAAGTTGATTCATCTAATTAGAAGCGGAAATGACCTCTCCTAACTACAGTTTAGTTAACAATCCCACAATTTGCCAGTGATCGCTGGTGGGACTAGCGCAATATTTCATTTCTTCACACCTGATTAGTTACCGGCAGAATTGAGACTCTAAAGAAGCTCTGCAGGCATAATTGTTGTACGTTTTACAACTTTGATCCCTAGATATCTGGATGTGCGGAAGGATTGTTGTATGAAATACAACAATCCTCCCGCTAAACCTCTTGGAGAAGGAAAAATGCTGCATTTGGGAGACAATTTCATAATTCCAAACCCTTGCTGGGAGCGGTTTTTTTGAGC
>NZ_JUEI01000082.1:0-22810 GCF_000802655.2 Paenibacillus sp. IHB B 3415
AAAGGCGGTCGCTGTCGCTCCTACAGTTCCAAAATCCCCCTCCGTTATTCTCATCTGTTATTCTCTTATTCAGTTCAAGCTATAGCGGATGAAATCTAAATACCAAAGCGGACGCTAGCGCTCCTGCAGTTCAAACTTCCCCTCGTTACTAATCACCTATTTAGCTTCGCTTTATTCTAAAGTTCTGGCGGCAATCCGCGAATATCCCATTCGCTGTGCTTAAAACGATCATCAAAAAATTAAAAACAGCGGAAGTAATCGTCACTTCCCGCTAACCCCTACTCTACTATTTCTGTAAAGTCGACGTTCTCGACAATCCAGCGCTTACGCGGATCAACCTTGTCGCCCATCAGTGTGGAGACGCGGCGTTCCGCCTTGGCGGCATCCTCGATCTGCACCTGCAGCAGCGTGCGGGAATCCGGATTCATCGTTGTTTCCCACAGCTGGTCCGGGTTCATCTCACCGAGTCCCTTGTACCGCTGCAGCTCGAAATTCTTGCCGAATTCCTTCAGGTAATTCTGCAGCTCCTCATCGCTCCAGGCGTAGCGGACTGTTTCCAGCTTACCCGATTTACGCGTCAGCTTATACAGCGGCGGCTGGGCAATGAAGACCTTGCCGGCATCGATCAGAGGCTTCATATAGCGGTAGAAGAAGGTCAGCAGCAGCACCTGAATATGCGCACCGTCCGTATCGGCATCGGTCATTATGATAATTTTGGAATAATTGCTGTCTTCCACGGCAAAATCAGGACCAATGCCCGCACCAATCGCCGATATAATCGCCTTGTATTCATCGTTCTTCAAGATATCCAGCAGCTTGGCCTTCTCCGGATTCATCGGCTTCCCCTTCAGAGGAAGAATGGCCTGAATCTTCGAATCACGGCCCTGCTTGGCTGAGCCTCCGGCGGAGTCGCCTTCTACGATGAAGATTTCGGTACGCGTAACATCCTTGGATTGTGCAGGCGACAGCTTACCGCCAAGATTCGAGCTCTCGCTGCGTTTCTTGCCGCTGCGGATTTCATCGCGGGCTTTGCGGGCAGCTTCGCGCGCCTTGGACGCCTGGATCGATTTCTTCAGCAGGCTCTGCGCGACCTGGGGATTCTCCTCGAGGAAGCGCGCCATTTTCTCCGAGACAATAAAGTCCACGGCACTGCGGGCAGAAGCACTACCCAGTTGATCCTTCGTCTGTCCGACAAATTCCACATCCGACATCTTAATGCTGATGACCGCCATCATTCCCTCACGGAGATCATTGCCCTCCAGATTCTTATCCTTCTCCTTAAGCAGCTGCGTCCGCCGGGCGTAGTCATTCAGCACACGGGTATAGGCTGTCTTGAAGCCGGTCTCATGTGTCCCTCCGCTGCGCGTAGGAATCGAGTTAACGAAAGAAGCAATGGTCTCCGTGTACCCCGCATTGTATTGCAGCGCAATTTCCACTTCAATCTCATCCTTCTCGGAGCTGAAATGAACCACATCATGCAAGACATCCTTGCCCTCATTGAGGAACTGTACAAACTGGCTCGCGCCGCCCTCATAAAAGAACTCATCCTGCCGTCCGCTCCGCTCATCGCTGATGTTGATCCGCAGGCCCGAGTTCAGGAAGGCGATCTCCTGCACCCGTTCCGCGAGTGTATCGTAATTCAGTGAAATGCCAGTCGGGAAGACGCGAATATCCGGCTTGAAGGTGATCTTCGAACCGGTCTTATTCGTATTCCCCAGTACCTCAAGGCCAGTCACAGGCTCGCCGACATGTTCTTTCCCGCTTTTGTCGACCCAATATTCGAAGCGTTGCCGGTGGATCTTGCCCTCACGGTAAATCTCCACTTCCAGCCACTCGGACAAAGCATTGGTTACTGATGCCCCTACGCCGTGCAGACCGCCCGATTTCTTGTAGCCGGAGCCTCCGAATTTACCACCCGCATGCAGAATGGTGAAAACAACCTGCGGAGTCGGCACTCCCGTCTTGTGCATCCCGGTCGGAATTCCCCGTCCGTTGTCAATTACGGTGACCGATCCGTCCTTGCGGAGTGTAATATCAATCTTCGAGCAAAACTTGGCCAAATGCTCATCTACGGCATTGTCCACTATTTCCCATACTAAATGGTGCAGTCCCGAGGAACTCGTACTGCCAATATACATGCCGGGCCGTTTGCGGACCGCAACCAGACCTTCGAGCACCTGAATGTCGTCAGCATCGTATCCAGTCCGGCCAACTTCGGCGTTCTTAGAGACTTTTGCAAACATATCGATCTGTTCGAGCATTCATGCTCCTCCTTCTTGTGTCTTACTATCTCTATAAAATGCAAACAAACGTTTTCGTTCACTTTGTACATTCTAATTCAAAATATCCCGTTTCGTAAAGACGGCGAATGAAATGATTACTGCAGCCAGTCCCCAAATCGCCAATACCGCCATCGAAAATGCCAGTGTCATGCCCTCAATCGGTGCGGGAGTACCTGCTAAATACCCGGTAAGCTCCATATTAACCATAAATAAATATTTGGCCGCAGTCCAGGCTGAAGCCATGTTCGTCAGGATCGTGCCTGCAATCAGCGCCGCCATCATCACCACTATACTGGCTGCCGTACTGCGTACCAGAACCGACACCATGAAAGCCAGCAGAGCAACAACTACGCTGACGAACCAGATCAAACCGCCCTGCATCAGCAGGTATTTCCATTGCGGCACGGCGTGAACCGTGGTCATATCGACCGTATCCCCGCTCAGCTGGAAGCCTGTGAACACCGGAACATTGAATCCTTTATATCCAAAAGCCAGCCCTGACACCAGATAGCTGATGATAAAAGCAGACAGGACGATTAAGGAGACAAACATCATAAGGGCCGTCATTTTACTGAATAGCACCTTCCAGCGTTTGACTGGACGCGTCAGCAGCATCTTGATCGTTCCTGTCGTTCTCTCCCCGGAGACCAGATCCGAGGCCACCGCCATAATCAGCAGCGGAATGAACAGGGACACGGAATTGTCCAGAAACTCACGGGTAAAGGTAACGCCGCTCGGCTCGTTCGGGTTCACATCGTGATCCAGATAATACTGCAGCTGCTGGACAAAAATCCGCCGGTACGACTTCCATTCTTCCGGAATCCGGTCGCTGCCGAGGGAGTTCTGGTTATCGGTAATCTGCTGCTGGACCTCCAGCCTCCAGTCAGAGTTAAACTTATCCCGGCTGCGTTCCGCTATACGCATCTGCGCATAGGTAAACATAGGCACAAGCACAAGCAGAATGAGCAGGATGACATAAAACCGTTTCTTTTTTATGATTTTGAGGCACTCATTGCGGATGAGCGGCAGCAGGTTAGTCAATAGTTTCACCTTCCGTTAGCTTCAAGAATAGCTGTTCCAGTGTAGGGTTGATTTTATGCACAGCCCGGACCTCCACCTCATCTGTAACCAGTACGGCGACAATTTCCGGAATTAAATCCTCTTCCATAACCGTAATCAGGGAATTCACTCCCATGCCTGCGATAATGGAGTCGTCCAGTGTTACTTCATCCAGCTCCAGCAGATGGATATCGGGACGGCTGCCGAGTACTTGCTTCGCCCTGCTGAGCGGCTCCAGCTCCCACAGGACATATGGAGAATTGCGGGTAACCAGTTCGTCCACACCGCCTACGGCGAGTACCCGCCCTTTACTGATGATCGCCACCCGGTCACACAGCAACTGAATCTCGCTCAGCAGATGGCTGGAGACGAACACGGCAAGCCCTTCATCCGCCAGCTTGCGGATGAATTCGCGCAGCTCCTTGATGCCCTTCGGGTCCAGACCGTTCGTCGGCTCATCGAGAATCAGCAGCCGTGGCCGGCCCAAGAGTGCCTGGGCAATGCCCAGCCGCTGGCGCATCCCCAGTGAATACGTGCTTACCTTGTCATGAATACGCTGATCCAGCCGTACAATATCCACTACCTCGGCAATCCTCGTCTTGTCCACACCGGGCTGCATGCGGGCGAAATGCTGCAGGTTCTCCCAGCCTGTCAGATACGTATATACCTCGGGATTCTCGACGATGGAGCCGACGTATTGCAATGCTTTTTCCGGGTCCCGGTTCACATTGTAGCCGCAGACGGTAATCGTGCCCTCACTTGGCCGGATCAGGTCAACCAGCATGCGGATCGTTGTGGTTTTGCCGGCACCATTGGGACCGAGGAAGCCGAAAATCTCGCCTTTCCGGACGTCAAACGTAACATCATCTATGATCCATTTGCGGCCGATTTTTTTGCGGACCCCTTGTACGGACAGGACGACTTCCCCGGAGGCTTCGTGCATTTGTTTAGCCATCTCTATACAACTCCTTGCTGCGGTCATTTCTGTTCAGAATGTTCCCTGCTCTGCCCCAAGTTAATGTACAGCCTGTACAATCCGTTCACTCATCCGCTGATAACCGTCCCCGTTGGGGTGGAAGTGGTCATTCGAGAGATATTTGTCCAGATGCCGGTTGAACAAATCGAAGGTCGGAACGAGCGTCATATTGCTGTGGGTGTTGATGATATCCATCGCTGCATTGTTCCAGGCGGTTACAGCCTGATTGCCCGGAACCAGCAGGTCCGCAATATCTCCGAAGGGATTATACAATCCCACGTAATAAATCTGTGCCTGCGGATTAATCCCGGCAATAGTGTCAAGAATACTGCCCAGCCGTTTGGATGCATCAGGCAGAGCCGAGAGCAGAGACTCGGGGGTCAATTCGTCGGTGGAGGCTGTAGGCACGGGTGCTGAACCTTCTACCGTGTTATTCGCAGCGGATTCAGTCCCCATTGGTGCTATTCCGTTCGTAGGATTCTCCGTATCTGCTGACGATGCTGCCTCTCCGCTGCTGCTGCCTGTCCCCAGAATATCCGAGCCGCGGAACAGATCATTCCCGCCTATAGAGATCAGGATTACATTCGCCTGGCGCAGCGCGTACTGCACACCCTCCTCCTGAAGCTTGCTCTGCAGTCCGGCTGTGGTTAAGCCGTTAATGCCCATGTTGCCGAGCAGCTCCGCCTTGCCTCCGTCCGCCGATAACGCCTCCAGCGTACGCTTCACAAATCCCTGTCCGGAATTGTCGCCCGTCCCTTTGGCCAAGGAATCCCCCAGCGCCAGTATCTTCAATTCATCCATTGCCGCGGCTGTCGGTGCAGCTGTTTCCTGCGGGAGGGATGACAGGAGTGTCTCCCCCTTGGGGTTGATAATATCGCTTACCGCATACACAAACCCTATAATTAAAAGTAAAGTTGCCAGGATGGATACCAGGCCCACTGCCCTCCAGGTCCATTTGGAATCGTTCAATGCTATCCCTCCGTATGACGATCTATTCTCCATTGTTCCACATTTTACAAACTTCTTAACTATGTAGATAAACATAATTCTTCTTTGCTTAATTTGCAAATAAAGCGGGGGTTTTGGTGAAAGGCGCGGCTGCAGTGATTTTGGACTTCCGGCCGCTGTTTTCCCTAGCTTTTTTTGATCTGTACCGCTCTTCGCGGTGATAATCTGGTGACAAAGGCGGTCGCTTCCGCTCCTACAGTTCCATAATCCCCTCCGCCGCTTCCACCTAAACGGTGTGGAGCAGTCAGGGCGGCACTATAGCACTGCTCTGATCATGCGAAACCGCAAAACTGCATAGTGCAAAACTGCGAAACTACAAATTGATTTCTCTTCGTCAGACAAAAACCTTCATTTCCCGATCCAGAACAAAAAAGAGGATGCCGGAGTGAGGTACTGAGAGGCACCCACACTTGCAAGAAACAAGTGGAAAAATGTAACTTAGTTCATCGATTTCTGAGGAATATACCTAAGCAAGTGGAAAAACAACAACTATTATTGGTGTTTCTCGAAGACTATCTTCATTTACTAAACCTCAAAAAAAGCCCCCCGGCAATGCCGGAGGACGAGTGAAGCTTAAGAGCTGCGTTATATTATTTACCGATGAATTCCTGAACCCAGTAATTATTGTCGAAGCCTACGCCGATGTAGTTGAAATTCGTGCTCAGAATGTTAGCCTTATGGCCCGGGCTGTTCATCCAGGCAGTCATAACTTCCTGCGGCGTTTTCTGGCCCATCGCGATATTCTCTCCGGCTGCCTGATAAGTAATGCCGAACGCGGACATCATATCAAAAGGCGATCCATAGGTCGGGGAAGTATGGGAGAAATAGTTGTTCGTACGCATATCAGTAGCCTTAGCCGCTGCCACTTTGTTCAGGCTGTCCAGTGCGGAGACAGGAGCCAGTCCTGCTGCTGCGCGTTCTTTGTTCACCAGGGCTACAACCTGCTGAATGTAGCTTGAAGCGCTGTCTGCGACAGCTGGAGCTGCAGTTGCAGCTGGTGTAGCTACCGGCTTAGCTGTGGCCACTGGGGCAGCCGTCGGTGCTGGTGTAACAACAGGCTTAGCCGTTGCTGCTGGTCTAGCTGTCGCTACCGGTACAGCGGTAGCCACCGGCTTAGCTGTTGCTGCCGGAACTGTTGCTACCGGATTCTTATAAATAACGGTCTTGGATACAGTGAACGTATTCCCGTCAAATACAAATGCCTTCGAATTGTACTGTGTGAAATATTCCATGAATTTTGCAAAATTCGTATCTGAAGCGGTTGCCGTAGTGGCTCCAGCTGCTGCGCTTGCCTGTAATGGAAGTGAAATGCTAAGTGCCATAACAGCGGCTACACTTCCACCTATCATTGCTCTTAAAGTCTTGCTTTTCATTCTGCCATCTCCTTATTCTTGTTGTAGAATTACCTGGCTGCCGAGAGTTGCGGACATCAATTGTTACAAAGTTGTAATTTGTTCCTCAGTCATTGTAACATAAAAAATCCGGCTGTGCGCTTCTAAATTATGACATTTTTCTTCACGGCTGAGGCTTGTCCACTTCTGTTCAAACAAGTGGAAACGGCTTTGCCGTCCTTTAATAAGGACGGTACCGTTTCAACGAGATATAGAAGGATAATTTATAACGCGAATCATATATATTCTTATATTTAAGAAACCGTCCTCTTCAGAACGGTCGCTTGTTCTTACAGTTAATATCGGCATTCACCGGCCCCCCGCTTAATGAAAGGACTGCCAGAATTCCCCTTCTGTCGAGATCAGGCCCATAATTTCGGCATACGGAATCCGGAATGTAGGAAAGCCCGCAGCATAGGGAGCAATTTCATAAGGGGCAAAATAGAGATACAGCGCTTCGCCATCCACATAAAAGGGCTGGTCAGCCGTAATGCCTTTGTACGTATCCGGAAAAACATAGGAATACTGCGGATCATTCGCAATCTGTTTTCCGACAATATCACTGAGCTTCTGCACATATTTGCTGCCAGGCTTGAACAGATCACTCAGCGTGTAAAATTTGCCGGTGCGCAAATTGATATGCTCATAGATCATAGTCGGCATTCCATGCGCCGCTCCAAATGGGAAACGGTATCCGCTAAGCTCCAGTACCAGCAGGTTCTTGCGGAAGAAGGATACGGCAAAATCCCCCGTATAGCTGAAATCCTGCCCCGCTCCGCCAGTTCCCGCGCCTTCTGCGAGAGAGAGACTGCGCAGCTTATCATTGACTGATTTGGATATCTCAGCGACAGCAATTCCTTCTACTACCGGATAGTAAACCAGGTAATCCCTGTTCGGTTTATATTTTTTCTCGAGCACGGAGTACGGCGGTCTGAGCGGTATTACACCATTCTGCCGCCATACCTGCTTGCCTCTGCGGTCATAGTAGGCAGTACGCTGGTCAACATCCGCACGGATCAGATCGCCGCTGAAGGTTAAAGATCCAGAGCCGGCAATGACCGGCGGCTGGGCAGCTTTTTTACCGCTTTTATCGATAAAATACGTATCCTTGGCATCATACACCGACGCGAGCCCGTTCTGATAATTGTTCACCCCGAGCAGCGGATGGGTGCTGAGAATTCTGCCTGTAAGCGCATCGGCAATCACATAGCGTGAACCCCGGTACGGCTGATCGGCATAAAGCGGAGTTCCCAGCGCAACACGGTTTTCACCCAGCTGCTGGACTTCATAGTAAGTCGCCGGAATAATGGTTTTGCCCTGCTTGTCGATCAGACCGTAAGCATTGCCGTAATCCTCAGCTGTGTTAATCACCGCCCGTCCTTCCGAGAAAGGCAAGGCTGCCGTAAACTGCGGCTGGATGGCAATGCTGCCGTCTGTATGGAGGTAACCGTACTTCCCGTTCTCCGTAGCTTGAAAAGCAAGCAGACCCTTCCCCGGATACCCCACGAATGGATATTTGTACGTATGCAGCACCGTTCCCTGGGGATCAATCAGCGCGAACTCACCCTCAGCGACTTTGACCAGAGCCGTTCCGTCATTGAAATCCCCGGCATCCAGATACACCGCTGGCAGTACCTCTTTGCCTTGGGCATCCAGATATCCGTAATATGAGTTCCCCCCGGTTGTATTCTGCTTGGAGAACAGCGCGCGGCCTTCATGCAGCGAATTCAGATAGTCATACCGCGCGGACGTGACCTCTTTGCCTTTTTCATCAATAAAAGTATAGCCCTTGGCATCCGAAACCACAGCCCGCCCTTCGGCAAACGGAGCAATAAAGGAATATAGCGGTTTGACCTTCTCCCGCCCGGAGCTGTCAATCAGGCCGCTGTAATTCTTGCGCTGCACTACCGCCAGGCCATTCTCCTGGAAATCCTCCGCATAGTCGTATCTGGGCTCGATCACAGTCCGTCCGTCGTTATTAATGTAGCCCCACAGTGTTCCCTCTTTAAGCTTAAAAGGAGCCGGATGCAGCAGCTCCGCCCGCAGCCCGCTGGCATCTACCTCCGGAAGCACGATAAGCGCCTCCAGCGGCTTTTTGGAGTAGTCTACGCGGTATAATCCCGCCTCTGCCGGGATCGTCACGAACAGATCATCATCCGCACGGATGAAATCCTCCTCCTGCTGCGGAATAACCTCATTCCAGCCGATTCCGTCCCACCGCCATACCTCCGTCTGAATCAGACCATTGTCATTCTCTTTTCCCAGCTCGTTCAGCTTAATCCTCAGCATTCAGTCGCTCTCCCTTACAAAGGCATTTGCCTATAGAATATGAGAGTGAGGGGGAAAGGGTGTTTATATGCCCAGAGCTGCCGATACGCGTGAGTATGAGCGTGGAATGCGTTGAGAGCATGGAATGCGTTAAGAGCGTGGAATGCGTTAAGAGCGTGGAATGCGTTAAGAGCGTGGAATGCGTTAGGAGCGTGGGGGCTTAAATGCGCCAAGAGCTTGAGGGTATAAATGCGTTAAAAGATTAGGAAAGGTGAGGCCGTAACTGCGGTGAATGTTTGGACTTCCGGCCGCTGTTGTCTCCAGATTTCTTGATTTGAACCGCTATAACGCGGTGGAAATCCGGAGACAAAGGCGGACGCTTCCGCTCCTCCAGTTCAAACTTCCCCTCCGTTACTCTCCACCTTTCTTCAGCAAAACCAAGGTCACAGGACAAACTGCAACCCTAAGAGCAGCACAAAAACACCCTTTCAGAGGGTGTTAGCCGGATGTTCAAGGGCTGCTTCGCCTGCCCTTTCACTTGTTATTGGGGTTCTGCAGCTACGTGCGCTGGCAATGCAGAGGAATAAGAGCAACTTCACTACTTCAACATAAAATCCTGCACTAAATACAACATTCTCATCATTATACCGTCCCTAATCCACGATTGTTGTATAGAATGCAGCATTTCACCTTCTTCAAGGCGATTTTCAAGAAAATTCTTGTATTTCGTACAACAATCCGCCCGAACACTTATATATTTAAGCTTGCGAGTTGCACTACGTACAACATTTATACACCTGGTTACTTTTGGGGTTTGCTGCTCACTTAAGGGTTGAGATATTGGGCATGGTTTTGGAGCAACGTTGCGACAAAATCAACATGCCCAAAGCAAAAGGCGTTTGCGAAATACCGCAAACGCTTAATTTGCACCACCCCCACCTGGGTGAGGTGATGGGAGTAACGAAGGTGAAGTTTGGAACTGGAGGAACGGCAGCACCCGGAGAGTTCTTGCATTCAATCGAAATGTAAGATGAACTATGAACTGTTAAGCTGATAAAAAGGGAAAGTAACGGAGGGGATTTTGGAACTGGAGGAGCGATAGCGTCCGCCTGAAAGCTTTCCAAAGGAAAGCTCACTTCGGAAGCATACGCTTGTTTGGATTTCTACCGCAGACAGCGGATCAAAATCAGGAAATCCAAACCTAACAGCGGCCGGAAGTCCAAAACTCACCGCAGTTACGATCATACCTGATATCAAAGTTTCCCAGTTCATTTTACCTCTTACATCGGTGCATTGAACGCAAAAACTCCGGGTGCAACAGCACCCGGATTCCAAGCATTCCCCGCAGTTACGGCTAATCACCGAACCACAATTATTTCTTCGAAGAATATTTACGCATATCGAACGATACAGCCGCGATGATGATGAGGCCTTTGATGATCAATTGGTAGTAAGGGCTGATGCCGATGAAGGTCAGACCGTAGTTGATCAGGGTGAAGATGATAACACCGACCAGAACACCTGGAACTGTACCGATACCGCCGGTAGTGGATACGCCGCCGACTACGCAAGCCGCGATAGCGTCAAGCTCGTACATGTTACCATAGTTGTTGGTAGCGCCGCCTGTTCTTGCAGCTTCAAGCACACCCGCCAGACCGTAAAGGGCACCAGCGATAGCGTAGATGTAGATCAGGTTCTTGGATACATTGATACCGGAAACCTTGGCAGCCTGCATATTGCCGCCGATAGCGTACATGTTTTTGCCCAGCTTCGTTTTGTTGAACAGCACCCACACGACGGCCGCGACCGCCAGGGCTATGAGGACAATGTAAGGTATAGAATATTGGCCGCTGCCGATAAAGCCGGAGCCGATTTTGGTGAAGTCAGGACGCAGACCACCGATTGGCTGCGATTGGTTAGGGTCCATATCGAAGTACAGGGAGTTCAAGCCGTACACGATGAGCATGGTGCCCAGAGTTGCGATAAATGGCGGAACGTTAAGCTTGGAGACGATAACCCCGTTGATGAGACCGCAGAGCAGACCGGCAACAATGGCAATCAGGATGGGCAGCCATACTTGCACTTGCGGCAGATCAGGGAAGAAGCGGCGTGAGTAATCCGGTATCTGTAGCATAGAAGCTGAGATAACGGCTGTGAAACCTACCACGCGGCCTGCGGACAAGTCGGTACCGGCTGTGATGAGGATAAAGGCAACCCCGAGCGCGATGATCACGCGTGTAGACGACTGAATCAGTACGTCACGCAGGGTGTTGATGGACATGAAGCTTGGTTCATATATGATGATCCCCATAATCAGCAGTACGAGCACGATGTAAATTGCGTTTTGAGTCACAAAGGACTGAGCTTTTTTTACGTTCATTAGTAGTGATCCCCCTTAAAATTACGCGAGCATATTCTCCTATCCGTACTCCTTAATGCTGTGCAGCGAGACGCATAACTTCGGTTTCCGTAGCTTGCTCGCCTTCTAATATTCCTGTAAGCCGTCCTTCCGACATCACCATTACACGGTCAGACATACCCAGCAGCTCAGGCATTTCCGAAGAAATCATGATAATGCTCTTACCCTGCTTTGCCAGGTCGGCAATAATGGTATAGATTTCGAATTTGGCACCCACGTCAATTCCGCGTGTCGGCTCATCCAGCAGCAGGACTTCAGGCTCCGTAAGCAGCCATCTGGCCAGCAGCACCTTCTGCTGGTTACCGCCGGAGAGATTCATAATCTGCGTTTTGGTGGTTGGTGTCTTGGTGCGCAGCTTCTCAATCATTTTATCGACTTCTGCTTTCTTCTTTCTGCCGTTCAGCAGGAAGTAAGGCGTCTTATAGTGGTCAAGGTTGGCGATTGCGCCATTCTCATGAACGGACAGTACCGGGAAGATACCGGTTACACGGCGTTCCTCGGTTAAAAGCGCCAGGCCATGTTTCTTGGCATCCTGCGGCGAATTGATCTTCACCTTCTTGCCTTTAATCGAGATGGAGCCAGATTTAATGGCGCGGAGTCCGAATAATGCTTCAATAACCTCTGTTCTCTGCGCACCTACGAGACCGCCGACACCGAGGATTTCACCGCGTCTCAGCTCAAAGGATACATCCTTAAAGGATCTTGGCTCCGGTGAGGTCAAGCCTTCCACCTTCATGTAGACTTCGCCCGGAACATTCGTGCGCTCAGGGAAGCGGTTAGTAAGGTCACGGCCGACCATTTTGGAGATAATCAGGTCTGTGGTAAGCTCGGCCGACGGCCAGGTACCGATCTTTTTGCCGTCACGCATGATGGTTACTTCATCAGAGATTTCAAGAATTTCTTCCATCTTGTGAGATATATAGATAATAGCTACGCCTCTTTTTTGCAGATCCCGGATAATCCGGAACAAATGCTCAACTTCTACACTGGTTAAGGAAGAGGTTGGTTCATCCATGACAATGACGCGTGAATGAAAAGAGACAGCCTTCGCGATTTCAATGGATTGGACCTTGGATACGGACAGCTTGCCCACCAAAGTTTCGGGATTCAGATCGATATCCAGATCTTTAAATAAATTTTCCGTGTCCGTGAACATTTTTTTGTGGTCAATAAACTGAATCGGCCCGATGCCCTTGGTCGGAAAACGTCCTAGCCAGATGTTCTCCATGACACTGCGGAAAGGTACCGGGTGCAGCTCCTGGTGAATCATCGAAATTCCGTGCTTAAGTGCATCGTTGGAGTTAGAGATGGTGGCCTTTTGGCCATCCAGGAAGATCTCACCGGCATCCGGTGAATAGATTCCAAAGAGACATTTCATCAGTGTCGACTTGCCTGCACCGTTCTCGCCCATAAGTGCATGAACCGAACCCGGTCTAACCTTTATGCTGACTCCGTCCAGCGCCTTAACGCCGGGAAATTCTTTAGTAATGCCCTTCATTTCCAGCAAAAACTCAGCATTTTCCATGTTGTTACGCCCCCTACGCTTTTTTTCTTTTTCCATGAGAGGCACAGCGGTTCCATCCTGTTCCCTACCCGAAAGGAATTCCGGAGAGCGGGTGACCGCCCTCCGGGATTTTTGTTTTATGAAGCTTATCTGTATCTGGAGCAATCTAACTATTATTGAGCGTCAGCTACGTTGTCTTTAGTGATCTTTTTGTAGGAGATCCATACGTATTGGTTGTCAGTGATGTCGAAGCCTACAGTTTCTTTGGTAGGTGTTTCGCCTTTTGCCAGCAGGGAAGCCAGGACGATTGCCGCTTTACCCTGGTTGTTGGCATCGTTCAGTACAGTACCGAGCATGGTTCCGTCTTGCAGCGCTTGAACCGCTGGAGCAGTTGCATCAACGCCTACTACCGGCATGTATTTGTCGCCAGTGAAGTATCCTTGGGCTTTCAGAGCTTCGATTGCACCGAGAGCCATGTCATCGTTGTTGGCAAGAACGGCTTCAATCTTGTCGCCGTGGGAGCCGAGGAAGGCTGCCATTTTTTCCTGTCCTTTTACGCGATCCCACATTGCAGTATCTTCAGCCAATTTCTCAACCTTGATGCCTGCATCTTCGATAGCCTGGATGGAGTAAGTGGTCCGCAGCTCAGCATCCTGGTGTCCCGGTTCGCCTTTGAGCATTACGTATTGCAGCACGCCGTCGCCGTTCTTGTCAGCTTCAGGGTGAGCCTTCCAGTAGTCAACAATCAGCTGGCCGGACATCGTGCCGGACTCTTCTGCTTTTGCGCCTACATAGTAAACTTTATCCCATTTCTTCATATCTTCAGGAAGCGGTTCGCGGTTCAGGAACACAACCGGAATGTCAGCTGTTTTTGCTTTGTCGATGATAACGCCTGCAGCTGTGCGGTCAACCGGGTTGATCAGCATGCCGTCATATTTTTTGGTGACGAACAAATCCACCTTGTCATTTTGTGTAGGCTGGGAATTCTGGCTGTCTACGATATCTACTGTGGCGATGCCTTTGGCAGCAGTATCGATGGCGTTACGGACACCCGTCATGAAAGTATCATCAAATTTGTAGATCGCTACGCCAACCTTTGGAGTTTCAGCAGCGGAACCGGAATTTGCAGTTGCAGCAGCGTTGCCTGTGTTAGCTTTGTTACCAGTGTCAGCAGCATTGTTGTTGTTGCCGCCGCAGCCTGCAAGAGCAGCACCCAGCAAAGCACTAGCAAGTAAAACGGAAGTGATTTTTTTCATAATCAATTGACCTCCTGAGGATATTTCTTTTTGTTATCCCGGTGTGTCCCGGGTACATCCTTATTATGCCCTACATGAAAACGGTTGCGAATATAAAATACTACTCATTTTCATGAAAATTCTAATGTCTAAAATCTGATTTTCTCCTATCTGACAAACGGGAACAGCAGCTTCTGGTTCTCGGGCCACAGCATATTCTCCAGATCGATCAGCTTGGTGCCTGTGTCCACCCGCTCCGGAATAGTCACACCTTCAAGCGCTTCTACGGCGTATTTCACGGCTAAATACCCGTTGCTGAAAGGGTTCTGGATCACGGTCGCCTGCACCGTGCCATCCTGCAGCGATTCCATCATGGAGGGGGAACTGTCAAACGCAACCATCTTTATGTTGTCCAATCTTAAGCTTTGTATGACTTTGGCTGCTCCCTGGGAAGCAATTTCATTCAACGTGGCAATCCCGCGCAGATTAGGATGCTTCTCCAGCATCTCCCGGGTCAGGGTTTCGGCCTCCACCGTGCTTGAGGAAGTGTAGGAGATCTGCACCACTTTGACATTCGGATAACGGGCTGCGTAATTGAGGAATCCTTTCTCGCGCTCATCCGCATCCCTGGCCCCGTAATCAATGCTGCCTGTAGACCCCGGGTCCACATTCAAAGAGGAATTGGTGAAATTGATAATTCCAATCTCGCCATATCCCTGCAAAAGCTGGATCAGCCGCTCCGCGGACTTCTGTCCGGCTTCATAACCGTTCGAGCCCACATAGGCCTGTACCCTGGCTGATCCGACTTCCGCATCAACTGAAATCACAGGGATTTTGTAATACGCCGCCTGGTCTACGACCTGAGCCAGTCCCATATAGCTGCTGGCAGCGAGAATAATCACATCCGCCTTCTCTTTAATGGATTCCTCCACCATAACCACCTGCTCATCGATATCACTCTCCGAATCCGGCGCTTTGAACGTCAGCTTGACATTGAATTCCTTCGCTGCGGCTTCCGCTCCCAGCTTCACCGTATTCCAGTAATCCCCTTTATTCATCTTGACGATCAAATGGATATTGCGCGTCTTGTTCGTGCTGATGTAAGCAGGTGACGAATTAAAGCAAGAGGACACAGAGATCCAGAGCACCCCGCACAGCAGCAAAGTTAGCCAAAAACGTACGCTTCTCACCGGTTTGTCTCCTCCTTCTGCTCTTCCATCCCTTCGCCGGCCAGCCGGGCCGGGAAGGTGATGGTGACGATTGTGCCTTCTTCAATTTCACTCTGAAATGCAAGCCCATATTCGCGGCCATAATATAAGCCGATCCGTTCATGAACATTCCGTACTCCGACTCCTGAGCCGCTTCCGCTTTTGACGCCTCCGCTAAGAATCACGTTCATTGTTTCCATGGACATCCCGAGTCCGTTGTCACTGACCCTGATGATAATGAGCCCATCCTTAAGCTCAGCGCTGATCGAGATTAGCCCTTCATCCGGCATCATTTCGATCCCATGGTAAAGTGCATTCTCAACGATTGGCTGCAGGATCAGCTTAATCGTCTGGTACTGCAACACTTCATCCTGTGCCGTTATTTCGTAACGGAACTTATTTTTGAAACGGAAGCTCTGAATCACCAGGTAATGGCGGATATGATCCAGCTCCTCCTGGATGGTAATAATATTCTTGCCCTTGCTCAGACTGATCCGGAAAAATTTCGAAAGGGACTGAATCATCGTGACGACCTCATCCGTTTTGCCGCGTTCTGCCAACCGGATGACTGAATTCAGTGTGTTGTATAGAAAATGAGGGTTGATCTGCGACTGCAGGACTTCAAGCTCGCCTTTGCGTTTGGTCTCCTGCTCATAGATGATCTGATCCATCAGCTGCCGGATACGCTGGAGCATCATATTGAAGCGTTTGGACAGCTGTTCCACCTCATAGGCGCCGCTGACATTGATCGGGGTATTAAGGTCTCCCTCGCCCACCTGCTTGACCGTGCGCTCAAGCTTGCGGATCGGACTGGCAATCAGCCAGGACAGGAACACAGATACGGCAACCACACACACCAGGACAACTGCGAGGAACCAGGACAGAAATTGGTTCAGATCGCGTTTGGTCGTTACAATCTCATCATAGTAAGCGACCCCGACGATCTTCCAGCCGGTCTGGGCCAGTGTGCGCACGGTAATAAACCGCTTCTCTCCGGTGGACTCATCCAGATAGCTGCGGAAGGCATATTCCAGCACCGGCTCCACATTCTCATATTTGAGGCCGGCATAGATCAGCTGCTGCTGCGGATGGTAGACGATATTCCCGAGCGGATCGAGAATGTAAGCGTATCCTCTTTTACCGAGCTTCACTTGCCGGCTCAGCTCATCAATCGTCCTGAAATTGAAATCCAGCAGCAGGACACCGGTTTTCAGCTCGCCCTTCTCCCTGTACTGAATCATTTTGCTGATCGATACGACCCAGGTATACCGTCCCTTGAACAAATTCTGAATATGCGGGGCTGAGTAGGATATCTCCGAGGTCCGCTTGGCCGTGGTGAACCAGCTCTGGCTCTCCAGCTGAGTGTTCAGGCGCATGCTTTGACCAGGCGTACCCACTACATATTTGCCCTGCGGTGTAAAAACAGCCATGGATACCAGGTCCTCACGGCTGCTCATTAGTGTGTCCATGCGTTCATAGAGCAGCGGAGAGTCAATGGATTGACTCGTGGTGATCTGCTTCTCCGCCGTCTCAAAAATGCTGCCCATACCCTTAACATACAGCTCCAGATTATAATTCACCTGCTCGATAATCTGCTGCATGTTGAGATTGGCATTCTCCTCCGCCGTGTTGGCAAACTTGCCGTACAGCATAATGCTGACGATCACTGCAACGGCTACAGTGACCGCTGTAAAGGTAAGGGTAATAATGAGCTGGATGCTCCGCAGCTTGGAAGACAGGCGGATTTTGCCTCTCTTGCGGGGCTGCGGGCGAAGCGGAAAGAAAGTACCCTTCGGTTTGGTCATGGGTTAGCCTCCCCGCGAGCTGTTCTTATACTCTTTGGGTGACTGTCCGTATTTCTTGCGGAAGCAGAAGCTGAAATAGTTCGGATCGGCAAAACCGATCCGCTCGGCGATTTCAAATGCCTTCAGCTCGGTCGAGCGCAGCATTTCCTTCGCCGCCTCCAGCCGGATCTGCAGCAGATAGCTGACAAAGGTCATCTTCATTTCTTTCTTGAAAATACTGCTGAAATAGCCTGTGCTGATATGCAGATGCTGGCATACCTTGCCGATGGAAATGTCGGACTCCTCATAATGGGCCCGGATATAATCCTTGGCCTGGTCAATCAGCTGCTTATAGCTCGACTGCCGCTCGGAGGCGATGGTATCCATCAGCCGGCTGCACACCGTGATAATCCACTGCTTGGCTTCCCCCATATTGTTGAACTTATTAAGCTCGGTCAGCGATGAAATGCCGGAGCCGATAAAGTCATTCGTTTCACTGCCGGATTCCTTGGCCACCCGCAGAATCGATGTAATGATCTCCAGCAGGAAAATCTGATAATCCTGTGTCGAGACCTGCGCCGTATCCAGTCCCCCGAACAGCTCGTCCACCACTTCCCGCAGCTCCTGGACTGTACCCAGCTTGATCGTGCGGATCAGCGACTGTTGGGTCAGCTCATCATAGGCCAGCATCTGGCTGGATCTCGATTCCACATCCTCAATCCAGATCACGCGGTTGTTGCCGAGAATCAGCCGGTAATCCAGTGCCTGCAGTGCATCTCCGAAGGAATTGAACAGCATGGACGGCATCCGGCATACCGTTCCTGCACCAGCAGTCACTGTAAGCTTCAGGAAACGCTGTACATTTTGGCGGATTTCTTCAAGGATAGAGAAGGTTCTGCCTGTGATTTCGCTCTCATCGGTTCCCTGGCTGACGGAGAGCAGCACAACATCATCGCGGTGGATGAACACCTTGCCGAAGCTGTGCTTCTGGCAGATTTCCTCGGCAATGTTCAGCACGGCAAAGAGCTGCAGATTACGGTCCCCGGTGTCACGCAGGGATACCGGCCCCGCCTCAGGAACGCCGGAGCTTCTGTCCGGGCGGATATAATCAATACTGATAACAGAGGACTGGAATAGCTCCCCGCTCAGATTGATGCCATATTCTGCGCTTTTCTCGGCAATTTCCGCGGAGCGCAGACGGCGTGACACCAGGGAGGACAGGAACTGCTCACGCAGCACCGGCAGGCTCTTACGGTAATGCTCGCTGAGCACGAATACATTTTCCTTCTCGGCAATCTCGGTCTCGATCGCAGCTCTAACCTTCAGCAGGACATCAATCAGCTCCTGGGAAGAGAAGGGCTTAAGAATATATTCATCAATCTGCAGCTTAATCGCCTTCTGGGCATATTCGAATTCATCATAGCCGGTCAGAATGATTATCTTCGTGTTAGGGTGACGGCTGCGGACCCATTCCGCCAGCTGCAGTCCGTTCATGAACGGCATCTGGATATCGGTAACCACCACATCCGGCAGTAGCCTATCTATCGCATCCGCGGCTTCACGGCCGTTCTCCGCCTGCTCCACCACTTCGAATCCGTATTTCTCCCAGTCGATCTGGGCGATAATGCCTTCTCTTACATCTTCCTCGTCTTCGGCGAGAATTAATTTATACATGCTTCATCCCTCTTCGGATATGGTTTGGAGTTTTACAGCATTATAATAGCTGATTCAGTAAGCTCAATCTATGTTTAAATAATGAAAGCTGTAGTAGCGGATCATGTCAAATACGGGGAGCAATTCACTATATAGGCTGAATGCATTTATTGCAAGTAAATATTATGTACTTACATAGGCTGAACTTAACAATTTAACAATTTAACATTCAACCCATTCTTCACCCTGTGCATTTTTGAATTTCCGGGCGGCTGCTGTCGTTTGCAGGGAAATCCTGCCCATAATACAACATTTTGCTCAAGATTTCGTCCCTAATCCAAAATTGTTGTACGAAATGCAGCATTTCTCCTCCTTCGGACGGGTTAGTACGATAATTCTTGTATTTCGTACAACAATCTGTCCAAACACCCCGGTATCCGGGAATCAAGGTTGCACAACGTACAACATTTATGTCTACAGTGCTTACTAAGTAGTCTCTATTCTGGCGGAAATAAAAAAAACCATCCCGCTTATGCCGGGATGGGGATGTTCGGTCACGTATAGGAATTATAGCAATGCTTTGTTGAAGCGGTACCCTGTTGTCTTTTCGAATCCGATATGGCGGTAAAAGGCATGCGCCGGTGCACGCTCCACGCGGTTGCCGCTTCGCAGGAACAGCTGGCAGCAGCCTTGATGGCGTGCCCATTCTTCCGCTGCGGATACGAGTCTTTTGCCAAGGCCTTGTCCTCTAAGTTCCTCTGATACGATCAGCGCGGTAATTTCCGTAATACAATCTGCATGTTTGTAATAGGACTTCACCTGCCGGAGTCCGATCATTCCCACAACTTCGTTATTGAGTTCTGCGACCATTGTGCAGTGGAGCGGATCATGCTCCATGCCTTCCATTCTCTCTTTCATCACGCTAAGCGTCGTCGGATAGCCGAATTCCCGCAGAAGGGCTGTAACTCTCTCCAGATCATTCATGCCACATTTGCGAATTTGCAGTACCTGCTCCTGAGTACTACTGTTCATCCTCGTATACCTCCACTTTTAGCATAGACGCCGCCTGCTTGGCCGTCGTCCGCGCGATTTCCACATCTTCCGCTGAACTGAGTGTTACTGCCATCCGCCGTCCAGGGCGGATCTCCGGTTTGCCGAATACACGGACTTGCGTTCGGGGAAAGGTTAGTGCCTTATCTATCCTGGTTACCGCAAAAGCTTGTCCAGTTCCTTCGGCCTTCAGGGTAGCTGAAGCACCCGGTGTCAACAAACGTACCGATTCCAGCGGAAATCCAAGAATGGCTCTGACATGCAGAGCAAATTCCGACAAATCCTGCGTAATCATTGTAACCATACCTGTGTCATGCGGTCTGGGTGATACTTCGCTGAACAGCACCCCGTCCGGGGTCAGAAACAGCTCCACTCCAAAAATCCCATATCCGCCAAGCTCATCCGTAACGGCCCGGGCCATCGACTGTGCTTCGGCAAGCAGCGCTTCACTCATCTGATGCGGCTGCCAGGACTCCACATAATCGCCATCCTTCTGGATGTGGCCGATCGGCGGACAAAATACGGTTCCGCTAACCGAGCGGACGGTAAGTAATGTAATCTCACTCTCGAAAGTGACAAAAGCCTCTACAATGACGCGTGTACCTTTGGCACGTGCTCCTTCCAGAGCCGTATTCCAGCATTCTGCGGCATCCTCAGGTGTCCTGCAAATACTCTGTCCCTTGCCGGAAGAGCTCATAATCGGCTTGATCACACACGGTGTTCCAAGCTCACTTACGGCCTGGCGAAGTTCGTCCAGACTGTCAGCGAACCGGTATCCGGCGGTCGGCAGACCCAGCTCTTCAGCCGCAAGGCGGCGGATGCCTTCCCGGTCCATCGTCAGTCTAGCGCTACGTGCGGTCGGTACCACGAGGAAACCTTCTTCCTCCAGTTCCACCAGCGCTCCGGTAGCAATAGCTTCGATCTCGGGGACAATCAAATCCGGTTTCTCTGAACGGATTAATTGCTTCAGTGCCTCTGAATCCAGCATATCCAGTACATAAGAGCGGTGGGCTACACCCATCGCCGGTGCAGCTTCATAACGATCCACAGCTACGGTCTCTACGCCAAGGCGCTGAGCTTCGATAATGACTTCCTTACCCAGTTCACCGCTGCCGAGCAGCAGCAGCTTCTTGCTCCGGGCTGAAAAAGGAGCTCCCCACATTGTCGACTCCAACCTCTTTTCGCAAATTTGACTGCCGACTTCTCTATTTCTGTAAATTGTCGCAGTTTCATTGTAAATTTTCAGGCTTCTTTATTTTCATCCATCAACCAGCAGATTGCAAGCGTTCTTCGACATTTTCCTACAAACTTCACAGATGACTGTCCACCATATTGACGAAAGATTGCTCCATGAGCGATAATTCGCCGGCAATTTGGCCCCAGTGCTGCGCTGAATCACCCCCTTTCAGGAGTTCCGACATAGCGGCTTCCTGCTCGGCCAGACCCTCACGCAGCTGCTCTGCGGCAAGGGAAAGTGCCGCCGCTGCCGCACCGGTATAGAAAGACAACAGCCGTTCTTCCTGGCTTTCAGCCGCAGCAGCAATAGCTTCTTTGAACCAGTGCTCGGCAGCTGTGCGGATTTCTGCCCGTCCAGGGCCTTCAAAGAAATGACGCGGTGATCTGAAGCGGCTCCACAGTGCTGCCCAATCCAGCGGGGCAAGGGAGCAATCGAGCTTTGCCGGGGCGGGCCAGCGCTCGTCTGGATTCTCCAGAAGCTGAAGCTCCTGACCCGGGATGGAAAGTTCTGCAGCTGCAGCTGCAGCCGCCTGAGTTACCAGCCTGCGCCCTGCCGCCTCCAGCCGCAAGGTGGTCGCCCACAGCTCCTGCTCCAGTTCACGCAGGATACTGCGCTCCAGCTCCCGGCCGCAGGCAATGAAGATGTCTTTCAGATGACCGCCCTCTTCCCGGAGGATAGAGGGATGGAACGATTCCTGAAAGGAACGGCCAAAGGAGAAGGCCAGGCGCTGCCGGACATGGTAGAGAAGCTCCTCACCCTCCCTGCGCAGATCCCGGATTGGCCGCTCTTCCCGCTCAAGCTGTGCCAGCCGCAGGCCTGCGTCATCCCGGCGCTTCCGGAACCGGCGCAGCCCTTCTTCCTGCTGGTCAGCTGCCATAAGCGCCATATGCTGCCATTCCTCCGCGCGGAGCCGGACCGAGCTTAGGCTATCCCTCGCCGCCGCCAGTGACAGGCGCGGCAGCTCCTCACCCGCAAATTCAGACAGCGCCGCTTCGAAGCTGCTGAATCCGGAAGCCTCGTAGGACTCCCGTACCCCGCGCGACTTGCCCTCCAGGGCAAGCAGACTGGACAAGGCATAGATCCGCGGGGAGGTCAGGCCGCCGGCACGCAGATTCTGCGTCACATGCTGCTTCACTTCTTCCAGCTCTGCCTCGTCAGAAGCGAGGTCAGACGCATTGATGATGAAGAACATTTTATCCAGGGCAAAGCTGTCCTTGATTCTTCCCAGCTGGGCCAGGAGACTGCGGTCGGCTTTGGAGAAGGCATGATTATAGTAGGTCACGAAGCAGATCGCATCCGCATTCTTCATGTAGCCAAAGGTTACACCGGTATGCCGGGCATGTAAGGAATCCGCTCCGGGGGTGTCAACCAATACGATCCCGCTCCGTGTCAGAGGGCTGTCATAATAGAGGTCAGTACTCTGCACGAAGCAGGCCCGTTTCTCATCGGCTACCAGGCTGCGGTATTCATGCAGGCTGACCGTACGCTCTGTTCCGAGCAGCGGGCCGGATTCCTCCCAGCCCGCTGCCGCTGCGCGCAAGAATCCGGCATGCGGCAGCGAGGACGGATGAAGCCCGCTGGTCTGCAGGCGGGCCACCGCTGCAGTCCAGGTTGTGTGCTGCGGCGGTGCCAGCTGCAGCACACTGAAGGAATGGAGGATATCGTCCCAGAAATCCTCCGCTGACTTCATGGTCACGGCCGCAGTCGCGTGGGCGAATCCGCCCTCCGGGGCCAGA
>NZ_JUEI01000083.1:0-24335 GCF_000802655.2 Paenibacillus sp. IHB B 3415
GAATTTCCGGGAATGTAGCAGCTTGAAAATCGACTTTTTCAACAGTCTGCATAAATCCACTTATTACAGCTTCCGGCTGTAATTTATCATAGTTCTGTCTATGAACGGATTAGCTGAGTATTATGAATATGCAGATTAGCCTAGACGCAGCTTCTGGCTGCTCTCACTGTGCATATGAATTGAAAGGTTACTCTTAATAGCAAAGGTTGTCCCGGCAGGAATACTTTACATTTCATAATTCACATCATCATGTAGGCTTGCCTGCCGGAACAACCTTATAATTGAAGCACTTAGCGGGGCCGCAGCCTGCGCAGGGGTTACGCCAAAAAGCACATAAGAATAACAAGGAATCCAGCAGGCCATCCCGCTGCTCCCAGACCGCGAAATATGCTTTTTAACATCCGCTTCATTACATATACTTCCTCGCACGCTCATTGTCTTGGTGCCAGCAACGCTCATTCAAAAGAATGACCGGGTAGGCTCCCTGCTCTCCATCACTTCACCGCCAGCCGCAGACATCTCATATTAGAGTACTCATAGCCCGCCGCTTCATAAAAATGCAGCGCCCGCGCGTTCTCCGCATCGGCCAGCAGGCTGATCCGCAGAAATCCGCGCTCTTTGGCGTAAGCAACTATACCGTCCATGAAAAAGCGGCCGCTGCCCTGCCTCCGCTCTTCAGCTGCTACAATGAAATCCTCCAGCATGATTACCGGCCCGCCTTCGAACGTGCTGAACGCAAACACCAGATTCACCATACCAGCCACCTTATCTCCCCGTTTGAGCAGCAGTAATTGACCGCGTTCCGGATGCGCCAGAATCAGCCGCAGTCCCACCCTCTGCTTATCCAGGTTAGCCGCCGCACTGGCGAAATCCTGCTCCATTCCAAACAGCTCCTGCAGCAGCAGGCACATTTCTTCCAGATGCTCTGTCCCGGCTTTGGCTATCGTCAGCATAGTCCCGTTTCATCTCCGTTTCCATTTTATTTGGAATGGCTTAAGGCTCTGATGATGCTGAAAATAGCGTGATGATTAATCTCTTGCCCCTATCATAAATGATTCCTGCCGTAATCAACTGTGACTTTTCCCCTGTGAAAAAGAAGGCCGCTAAACGATACTGTATGTGAGATTCATGCAAGAAGCAGCCTACTACGAATAAAAGGACTGAGATCATGACCAGAAGTATTATTGTTACAGGCGGAGCCATTATTAAAGATAAACACGGCCGGATATTGTTACAACAACGGTCTGATTACGGGGATTGGGGATTGCCCGGCGGGGGAATGGAGGCCGGTGAAACGATTGAAGAGACCATGATTAGAGAAGTTAAAGAAGAAACCGGACTTGAGGTCAATCACTATAATCTACTCTCCATTTATACAGGAGCAAGAATGATGTACACCTATCCTGATGGAAATGAAGTTGTGTTTGTCATGATCTGAAAGAAAAGGCCATAGGACTTCTAAGAACCTGATCATGTTCTATAAAATAACAGCAGGCGCCATGGACTTTGTTGTGTCCATGGCCATGGACTTTGTTGTGTCCATGGCGCCTGCTGTTCCTACGGTGCATCCATCCGCGACACCAGATACTCGCGCAGACTGCTGTAATCCCCGCCGCTGCGGATGTCAGCGAAGGAGCGGCTGACGCTGCCTTCAGTGAGCGGATTGGCGAAGTCCTCGACAATTCTGCCCGGTCCGGGATGCATGACAATCAGGCGGCTGGACAGCAGCAGTGCCTCATCCACATCATGGGTGATGAAGAACATGCACTTCCCGGTCTTGCGCCAGATCTCCCGCAGGTGGATCTGCATATTCTCGCGGGTCAGGGCGTCCAGCGCGCTGAACGGCTCGTCGAGCAGGACGATCTCCGGCTCTGCAGCCAGGGTGCGGGCGATAGCCGCCCGCTGCTTCATGCCTCCGGAGAGCTGATGCGGATACAGCCCGGCCGAGGCCGTAAGGCCCATCAGCTCCAGTAAATAAGCGACACGCTCCCTGCGCTCAGCCTTGGGCTGGTTCTTCATCCGCAGCCCGAACTCAATGTTACGGGCTAGCGTCAGCCAGGGAAAAAGGTTCGCCTGCTGGAACACCACGCCGACCTCGGAATCCGGCCGGGTATGGCGTTTGCCGTTAATGGCGATGCTGCCCTGCGACGGCTTCAGGTACCCGGCGATAATGTTCAGCAAGGAGGTTTTACCGCAGCCCGAAGGTCCAAGGACTACAACGAATTCACCCGGTGTCAGCTGCAGGTTAACATCCTGCAGCACCTGCCTTGCTGTGGTCCCTCTGCCATAGGTGAGGCCGATGCTCTCCAGCAGGATACCCTGTCCGCTGCCGTTGGAGGTTACCGGTACCGCAGCAGCTCCGGCCATACCGGAAGCCGCCCCCCTGCGTCCGCTCTCCCCGTAATTCCCGGCACTCAGTACACCTGTACCACCGGGACCGTCCAGTTTTTCTTCCAAGATCATCGCGCCACCGCCTCCTTGTCATTGCTGGTCTAATTACCGGTATACAAATCGCTCCGCAAAGCCTGCTGGTAGACCGAGAGGTCCGGTGAATCGGTGATCGACTTCTGCTCTACAAGGAAATCACCCGTGTCCTTCAGCAGCTGTCCGAATGCGCCCGGCTGATCCGGCGTGCCCATATATTCAGGGGCTGATTGCTGCGAGGCATCCAGCACGATAATTTCATTCATCGCCTTAAGCGTGGCTTCGGCGCTAAGTCCAAGCTCAGCAGACATCGCTTCCGCAGACTCCTGCGGGTGATCCCGGTAATATTTCACCGCTTCATCCAGCACAGCGATATAGCCCTTAACGGCATTCGGATACTTCCCGATGAAATCCTTGTGCACCACGCCGAACTCTCCGGTAATGCCGCCTTTGGCCGCCACATCGGCTGAGGTAATTATGACCTTGCCGCCATCCTCCACCAGCTTCGACTGGCTCGGCTGCCAGGTATAAGCGCCGTCGATATCGCCTCTCTGCCAGGCGGCAACGATGTCGGGAGCCTGCATATCAAGTATGGTAATGGATGCAGGATCAATGTTCTCCTGCTTCAGTGCCGACAGCAGGCTGAAATGCGAGGTGGAGCCGAAGGTGGTAGCGATCTTGTGGCCTTTGAGCTCGGCGAGGGAGCTGATTCCGGCAGCACTCTTGACTACCAGTGCCTCACTCTCGCCGATGACATCATGAATATAATAGATTTGATCCGGCAGACCTTGGGCCACACCGGACGCTCCCGGAGGGGTACCCAGCAGGCCGAAGTCGATTCCGCCGCTGGCAATCGCCACGTTCACGTCGCGGCCGGAATCGAACTTGAGCCAGGATATTTTGATATCGGGATATTTCTTCTCCAGCAGGCCGAGGGACTTGGCCAGCAGCTCGCCGTTTGGTGAGACCTGATAGCCGATGCGGATTTCCTTCGGCAGCTCTTCCGCCGCGGCAGGTGCGGGCGTAGCTTCCTCAGCCACCGCCGCAGCTGCCTCCGTAGCGTTGGCGTTCTCTGTGGCAGCCGCCGCTTTCGCTGTATTGCCGCTGTTCCCGCTATTGCTGGCAGAATTGCCGCAGCCGGATACCACCACCAGCAAAGCGAATATTGCCAGAAGGGTCCCTAAGCGAAACTTTGAATGAAGCTGTTTCATATATTTTCTACTCTCCTTTTATGAAAACCATAGTTATTCATTGCTCCGTCCAAGGCGATACACGCCGGATTAAGCTGCGGATAATCAGATCAATCACGATGGCGATCAGTGCCATGATGATAATGCCCAGATACATAATATCGCTGCGCAGGAACTTGCTCGCATCCAGCACCAGCCAGCCGACTCCAGATACGGCAGCCACCATCTCCGCAGCAACCAGCGTGGAATAGCTTACCCCGACTGCGGTCCGCAATCCGGTTAACAGCTCAGGCAGCACCGAGGGAAAGATCACGAAGGCATACAGCTTCCAGCCCCGTGCGCCCAGCGATCTGGCCCCGTTGATCCGGTCCGGACTCAGCCGCTGCACACTGAACACGGCCGTAATGAAGAGCGGAGCGAAAGCCCCGAGAAACAGCAGCAGCACCTTCGACACATCCGTAATGCCAAACCAGAGAATGAGCAAAGTGTAGTAGGCAAGCGGCGGCAGCGGCCGGTAGAATTCGATAAAAGGATCAATAACCGCACGCAGCACCCGGTAACGGCCGCATAGAATCCCCAGCGGCACAGCCGTAACAAAGGCTGCGGCCAGCGCGAGAAACAGCCTGCGCATGCTGGTGCCGATATGGTTCAGCAGCGTTTGGCCTTTGTACCCTTCATGCAGAACATCGGTGAAGGCTGCCCATACGGTCTGCGGCTCCGGCAGGAACAGCGGATTCACCCACTCTCTGGCACTGACCAGCCACCACAGCAGCAGTGCGGCCAGCAGGGAAGCCACCGAAATTCCCCGGTACAGCCATTCTTTGGACCAGCCTGCTGCTGCAGGCGGTAACGCGGATGCCGTTGATTCAACCGGATTCCGGCCGTTGCCCTTTGGTTCGCTAACGCTGATACTCTGCCCTTCCTCAGGACGCGCTGCCTTCGGTGTATTGCTCTGCATGTTGCGGGTCTCCTCTCTCTTGCCGGCATACAAAAAGGCCTGACTCCGGCAAGCAGGGCAGTTTCCGCCCTTGCTCCGGCTAATCAGGCCTCCGGCTGTCCGGTAGGCTTGTACCTGAATTTATGAATTTATTATTCTGAACCCGTTACGATGTCAGTCTTAAGCCGATCATGCCGATAATAATGATGGCCAGGCATATCAGTTTGGACGGTCTAAGCGATTCTCTATACACCATGGCCCCCAGCACGACCGCTCCGCAGGAGCCGATGCCCGTCCACACGGCATAGGCCGTCCCGACAGGTATCGTCATTACCGAGCGCGACAGGCAATAGAAGCTAAGTGCAAGGGCGGCAACTGCGGCAACAGAGGGCCAGAGCCGACGGAATCCCCGGGAATATTTTAATAGAGGAACACTGGCGACCTCCGAGAATCCGGCAATGATCAGCAGCAGCCAGCCCACTAGCGCAGGCCTCCTTGTTCACGGTCTGCCGGGGACGTCGTTGACAATGGCAGGAAGTGCCCTTTCTTCAGTGCCCGGCCAGGCTCACCGCCCCGAAGCGCTGCATCTGCTTCACCGCCGCCTTCCTGCGGCTCACTCTCATCCCCAGCCGTCAGCTTCAGGCCGATCATGCCACAGAGCAGCAGCAGAATGAAGAAGATCCGCCAGAACCCGGCGGGCTCGTTCAGCAGCAGCATTCCGGCAGCGGCAGTGCCTGCCGCCCCGAAGCCGGTAAATACGGTATATGCGGTTCCAACAGGCAGCCGCATCATGGCTTTTACATATAAGGTATAGCTTATTCCAATGCAGCACAGGACAAGCAGGCTCGGCCAGAACAAGCGGAAGCCTTGACTGTATTTCAGCCCGGTGGCCCAGAAGATATCCACCAGTCCTCCGGCAACAACATAGAACCAGGCCGACATGCTGCGGTCCTGCAATGCAGAAGTCTGTTTCAGTGCATTCATATCTGTGCTTCTCCTTATCCGTCTAGCCGATGAACTGGAGCATGGAGCTGAAGGATTTGATCGTTTCCATCATTTCTTTCTCCATTAAGGAGAGATGGTGCCGCTTCGTCCAGGCCAGGACAATCGACACATCCAGCTCCGTATCGGCAATATCGAGCGGCACAATGCTGCCCTTGTTCAGGAAATAATCACTCATGAATTTCGGGGCAAAAGCAGCGCACAGGTTCTGGCCGATCACATTCTCCAGCATCGGAAAGCTGTCCAGCCGGTAGGCTACGTTGTAGTCTCCGTGCTTCTGCAGCAATTCGGACACCCAGCAGTCGGTGGCGAACTCTGTATTATACAGCACCAGCGGCTGGGCCAGCGCTTCCTGCAGGGGAACTGACCCCCGGCCTGCCAATTCTGAATCCTTGCTGACAAGCAGGACCAGACGGTCGCGGAACAGCTCTTTGATGCAGAGATCCTTCTCCTCTTGTTGTCCGCAGGTCTTCATAACGACACCGAAGTCTGCCTTGCCGGCCGCAATGTCGCGCAGATTATTGTTCGATTCCCCGACCTTCATCAGCACATTGACACCAGGATGCCTATATTTGAACGTAGTTAGCGCATTGACCATGATCGTGTTGCTGATGAACGGCTCCACCGCAAGATGGATACTCCCGGTCATGGCCTGCGTATTCTCCTCAGCCAGTGCCTTGATGTCCTCCAGCAGGTCGATAGCTTCCATCGCCTTCTGAATCACAGTCTGGCCGATATCGGTCGGCTGAACGCCCTGGTTGGTCCGCTTAAACAGCAGAATGCCGAGTTCAACCTCAAGCTTGGATACCGATGAGCTCAGCGCAGGCTGGGAAATGTAGGAGCGCTCGGCAGCCGTCGATATGGAGCCCGTTTGGGCTATCGCCACTATATGATAGAGCTGTTCCAGACGCATGGCTTCTCCCTCTTGATTCTTAATAGCCTCATTATATAACTATAAAACCAATGTGACTACTAGGAAAAAAGTCTGCTTCATCTCCTGCTGCGTCCTGCTACGCCATTGTTCAAGGCACCCATTGCTTTAACTGCTCCACCAGTACCGGATGCGGGTGAAGCCCGCCAAGCCGCAGCTTGACCTCGCCGTTCAGGAACAGCACCAGCTGCGGGATGCCCCGCAGGCGCAGACTCTGAAACAGCAGCCGGTATTTGCCGGCATCTACGCCATACACATTCATCCGGCCCTGGAAATCATGGGCTATGGCCTCGGCTACCGGGAACAGCTGCCTGCAGATTTTGCAGCGCCGGGAGCCGAAGAAGACAAGTACAGGACCTTCACTGCCGAAAGCGAGCGCTTCGAATTCACTGTCCGTAATATGGGAGACCGGCCTGCGCGGAATTTCCGGGCGCATGCTTACGCTCCGCCCCCCGTACCTGCTGTCACTGGCTCTCCCGCCTCTGCGGGTTGTCCTGCCGCCGGAATTTCCTCCTCCGCAGAACCGGCCAGAATCTGATAGATGATCCCGCCCTCAGCATTCTCCGGCACCGGGGACCCGGTAAGATGGCAGATGGTCGGCACGATATCAACGACTTTGACTTTGCGGTCGATGACTTCCCCGCTCTTCACCCCGGCTCCCAGGGCAATAAACAAAGCTCTCATGGAGTACCCCAGCAGAGTGTGGTTGCTGAGGCCGTTCCCGTGGCAGCGGGTGAAGTCAGGCTCAAGGATGTAGAAAATATCGCCGGAGTTCTCTCCGCCAAGACCCACGACTTCCATGTCATTACGGTTCAGCGCGAAGCTGATGACTCTTCTGCCTGTTTTGGGATCACGGTAGCTGTACAAATCATCGATGATCTTCGCTACAGTCTTGTCATAGTCCGCCGGATCTACAATCCCCTGCGGATCACGGCCTTTTACATTCAGATAGATGAATGTGGCGCGCTGGGCAACGGCCGTCGTGCGGCTCCAGTCGATCTCATAGCTGCCTCCGCTTTCCTTAAGCTGAGTGTACCCCAGATCACCGAGAATACCGACGTTGATCCCCCACATGTCGCCGATCAGCGGATGATCAGTCTCGGGGTTCTTCGCCACTCCCGCATGGTCGGAGACAATAAAGGCCGCCGTCCCGCCATCCAGCCGGTCCAAGAGAGCGCTGATGAAGCGGTCGCTGATCTCATAGATTTTATAGATAATCTCCTGATAACGTTCATACTCCGCAGACGCAGCGGGCAGCGTATGGTCCAGATAGAAATGATTGAACATATCAATACCATGCATGTGCGTGTAGAACAAATCCCACTCGTTGTTATCCAGCAGATGATTGATCGCATCCACATGCCAGCTGTACATTTCCTCAATCGACTCCAGCAGCACCTGATCCGCCTGCGGATTCAGACGGCTGTAATTGGAGGGCTGTAGCATCGGACCGACTTTGCTGTATAGCTCCTCTCCGATATTTTGCGGATAAAAGTATTTGCCCGTCTTCAAATCGAGCACGTATGAGGCGTAGAACTTAAAGCTGTTACCGGCGGGGTCCAGCTCCAGCACACGGATTTTGTAGGCGACTGGAATGTCCGCGCCCTCAATGCTGTAGGTGTCATAGATCCAGCCGCTCCATTCTCCGGGTCCGGCTTCACCGAGAGGTTCTGCTGCCGTTTTGGAGGCATAAATCTGAATTCTGCTGTACTGCCCTTGCTCGTCGGCAACCAGCAGACCGTACCGTCTGGCCTGGCCGTTATTTACCGGAACCGCGAACTCACGCGCTCCTGCCGGAGCAGATGTCCAGCCTTCAGCCGGTCTCAGCGGCGTATAGATCTGATCCGCAGTCGGCACATCTGCAGACAACTCTCCATCCTGGGTCGTCGTGACCAGCCCCGGCTGGGTATAGCCATAGCCTTCGTAAGTATCCTTGCTGATCTCGGCCTTCTGCGACGTTTCTTCTCCTTCAAACCGGCAGTTGGCCCCGGTATTATCCACGACATGGGGGATTTCAATTAGCTCGGTATATTCCGCGCGGCCTTCATATACTTTCTCATAGTCAATGTAACCGCGCAGATTGGTGTAGATGCTTGTTCCGTCCACATAGATTGCATCCTCCACCTGCGGCGGCCAGGACGTTGGATAGTTGAAAATAATACTCTTTTTGCCCGCCCGTGCATAAGCCTGCCAGATCGTCTCCGCCTTCAGCAGCCCCGAGTCAAAACCATAATCCAGCACATCCAGCTCATTGCCGAGCGTATGGTTCCAGAAGCAGGTAATGCCATGGGTCGCCGGATACGCGCCCGTAGCAATAGATGCCCAGTTCGGCGGCGTTATCGCCGGAAGCACGCTCTGCATACCCAGATCGCTGGTGGTTACACCGGCATCGAGCGCTCTTTTGAAGCCCGGAAGCTTGCCTTCTGCCACATATTTGCGGATGACTGCCGGATCTGCACCGTCCAGACCCAGCAGCATTACCTTCTTCGCTTTGCTGTTATTGCTGCTGCTATTATTGTTGTTGCTGTTGTTGCTGCTGCCGTGAGCACCGTCTTTGCCGTTTGCCATAACCTCACTCCGTCCAGGGATTTTTAGATATTCCTATGAGATAACTAGGAATTAATCTCTGTGGTCATTATAGACGGCAGCCCGTGCGCTTGTTAAATAGACGTTGCTTATACGGGTATAAGCGGCGCTTATCCCCGCAGGACCAGTGGAAACGGCTTTGCAGTCCTTTTAAAGGGCGGGATCGTTTCAAAGCGAAATATCCCGCCCCATTACAGGTGCAGGATATCCTCTGGACTCGCTATTCCGCTTCAGTCCGGAAGCTTAGCTCAGCGCGTGCGGAACTCCCGCGGAGTCTGGCCGGTCTGGCGGTGGAAGAGGCGGGAGAAGTAGTGGAGTGAGCTGAAGTGGTATTTCTCGGCTATTTCGGTAATACTCAGCCGGCTATGCAGCAGGTCTTCTTTGGCCCGGTTGACCCGGAAGCGGTTCATATACTCCACAGGTGAGACCCCGGTAGATTTGCGGAACAGCTCGAAGAAATGCCCCCGGCTCAGTTGAAGACTGCTGTAATATGCCTCCAGCGGCTTCGGTACATCATGCAGCAGATCCTGCTCCATCTGCTCCAGCAGACTGCTGATCCTCCGGTCCGGTATGGGCTGGCCGCTCAGCAGCAGATGGAGCAGATCATCAATAAACTCCTGGAAATGACGCTGAATATTCAGATTGCGGATGAAGGTCTGCTCGTCGTCGAACTCTCCTGCCTTATAGAACTTCTGAAACCGCTCTGTCCACCCGCGCAGCAGCCCCACATCCATGGACAGCGGAAGCGGATACGGGAAAAGAGGTCCCAGCAGCTCCTCCTTCAGTTGCTCCGGCTTATAGCAGATCGGGCAGGCCCAGTCGAAGACACCCTCCCGGTCCACATGATGCCAATCGAAATAGCAGCACAGATGAACCATGGGTTCGGCAGCGTCTGCACGCCATTCATGAAGCTGCCCGGGCGGGAGATGGATCAGCATTGCCGGACTGACCCGTTGGGACTGTCCGCCGGTTAACAGCATCCCGTAGCCTTCGCTGATCAGGTAAACCGAGCTCATATAGCAGATTCTCGGGGAGCTGGATTGCCCTTTGGCAAAGGGATAGCGGGTAGCCAGATAGACGTAAGGATGCATAGCGGAAAAGTTCATATGCTCCTCCTCCTCTCCCTTCCTTCCTTTCATTGGTGCGATTACTCTGTAACGTTTGAAGCCTGCGCGGCTTCAATGGCAGCTGCCAGCTCTTCGTAAGATGAACCCGGCAGCAATTGGCCGTTCACCATAAACTTCGGTGTCCCGTTCACCCCGTAATTTCCTGCGGTTTTTAAATCCTCCTTGACCGGAAGCATGTAAGTACGCGCCTGCAAATCCTTCGCGAAGCGGTCATAATCAATGCCGCTGATGTTGTCCTTCACGAAATCAAGCATGAACTGCGGGGTAGCCCAAATCTTCGTCTCATCCCCCTGATGGTCGTACAGCTTGCTCATGAATTCCCAGAATTTATCGTTGTCCTGAGCAAATACCGCTTCACCCGCGCTGGCCGCCATAATCGAATCCCGGTCGATGAAGGCGAAGTTAATGAAGAACAGTTCTGCCTTGCCGGTATCTATGAATTCCTGTTTGAACTGTTCAAAATAGGTCTCCTTCCACTTCTTGCAGGCCGGACACTTGAAATCGGCGAATTCAATCACCTTGGCTTTGGCTGTGCTGCTGCCCAGATGCGGCTGCTTCTCATATTTCAAGCCATTCGCATCGAAGTCTCCGCGGATTTCCGTATAATTGGGCAGTCCGTCTAGCCCGCCCGCCGCCTTGGTCCGGGTAAGGAACGCTACGGATACAGCCAGCACCAGCATAATGAATATAATGACCGGAACTGCGAATCCGTAACTTTTCTTTGTTTGTTTTACCTTTGATTTAGCCATCCCTATTTATCCCCCTAGATAAAATTAACACCGCTTATTGATAGCGCTTTCTATGCTGAATATAAGCCGGGGGATGTTTCAACGTAAAGGTACACTTGCGGCAGCGGGGTACCTTTCCCCCGTTCAGACCGGGCGTGACAGTCCAGCGTCAATTCACCCGCCGATCGTGCAACAACCGGACCCTCTGCTAAATACTTTCCTGCGGGATTCGCCTACGATTTATACAGGTAAACCCTACAGACGGTTTAGTGCATTTAGAAAAACAGGTCAATACAGCTTGGAGGAGGCATAACTAAGATGAAAAAAACTAAGGTATCATCGGTGACGGAGGGTGCGGAAGCGGCGAAGGCAGAGGTGGTGGAGCTTGGGATGGCTGGAGCGGTGGCGGAGGCAGAGGATAAGGAGGAGTTTGATGCGGAGGCTGGGGCAGCGGCGGATTGTACAGCGGCAGGCAGTCTGCTTCATACCCAAGAGCAGGCGGGGCGGCATAATATTACCTTCAGCGGTCCGGCGGCGGACTTCTTCGAAGGGGCGCTGCTGGGCAACGGCGGGCTTGGTGTGGTGGTGACCACCCGGCCGGATGCGGTTATACTGCACTTCGGACACAACAATGTCTGGGATATCCGCATTGCCGAGCATCACGCAGAGGATATTCTGAACTTCCAGGAAGTGTACGACCGCTTCGCTTCGCTTCCCGCTGATCTCCGCCAGCTTACGGACAACCCGTGGTACCGCGAATACTGCGAAATGGCCGGAGACAACTACAGCAAGCCCTACCCGCGCCCGATGCCCTGCGGCTCGCTGCTGCTCCGGTATGACCGGCGCCGCGCGGAGGTACTCGGCCACACGGTGCATATTGGCGACGGACGCTGCACGGTTGATTTCCTGATCAACGGCAAACCGGCGGTATTCGAGCTGTTTGTGGAGGCGGAGCAGGACCGGGTGTGGATGTCGGTAACAGATACGGCGACCGGTTCGCAGGTTCCGCTGTTCCATGAGGCCAGGCTCATCCCCGATCCCAAGACACCGCAGGAATTCCCTCCGGCGTCTTGGGAAAACGATGCTGGTGCTGGCTTGCTGGCTTTTACACAAATTCTGCCGCACATGGAGTTCCCCGCTTCGCCTTACCTTCCGCATGAGCGGGACAAGGCGTTCCGGCTGGCGGTCCGGCTGCCTGGAGCAGAATTCATTGGCAGCGGCAGCATTTCCCGTCTGGATAGCTCAGGGAAATCCGGCGGATTTCTGGCCTGCGCAGAATTGCGGGAGGGACCGGCAGCGGAGATAGCGACTGGCGGAGTTAGGTGTGGAGCCGGATATAAGTCCAGACCTGGAGTCGGAGCGGAATCTGGGGTTGTGCCACAAACCGGAAACGGAAACGGGTCCGGAGCCGAACACGAGTCTGAAGCCGATGCTGGAGCTATAGCTGACACAGGAACTGTAATCGGTGCTCAACCTGGACCTAGCGCATCTGCTAGGATGAACGCGCTGACACGCGCCGCTTACGACCACGCGCTGGCGCAGACCCGGGAAGCATGGCGGGAATACTGGGGACATTCGTTTGTCGCCTTGGAGGAGGAATTTCTGGAGCGGGTCTGGTACCGGAATCTCTACTTCCTGAACTGCTCCGTCAAAGCGGGAATAACCTGCCCCGGACTGTTCGCCAACTGGAGCTACGGCTCCATCGGAGCGGAATGGCACGGAGATTATCATATGAACTACAACACCCAGCAGCCATTCTGGGTGACGTTCTCCAGCAACCATCTGGAGAAGCATCTGCCCTACGCAGACATGGTGGATCATGTACTGCCGGTCAGCCGAAAATGGGCACGCGAATATTACGGACTGCCCGGCGCCTATTTTCCGCATTCTGCCTATCCGGTAGCAATGAACATGATGCCTTACCCTGTTCCGCATTGGGGCTGGGAAATATGCGAGACCCCATGGACTGTACAGAGTTTATGGTGGCATTATCTATATTCCATGGATAAGGAATTCCTGCGCAGCCGCGCCTTCACGCCCATGAAGGAAGCCGTCCTGTTCATGACGGCTTATATGAAACGTCCTGAAGCCTATGGTCAGCCCTGGGAGGACGGGTGTTATCATATTTTCCCGACGGTGGTGCCTGAGTTGTATGAGATCACACCGGGATTTGCCCGCAACAGCGATTGCCTGATCGATCTGACGCTGACCAAATTTATCTTCCGGGCATTCATCAGTGCCTGTGCCGTTCTGGGAGAGGATGAAGCAGAAGGAGCCCTGTTAACAGAAGTACAGGACATCCTGAATCACTTCCCGGAGTATCCGGCAGCCGAATCCGCTTCGGGCCGTGTATTTGTATCCGTGGCAGGCGAAGACCCGGACACTGTCTACAATGTCCCGGTTCCGCTGACCACCGTCTTCCCCGGCGAGGAACACGGTCTGCATTCTCCTCCGGCAGAGTATCAGACGGCGGTGAATACTTACCGCAATCATCTCAATGAAGGCGGGAATGAGCTGGTGTTCCAGCCTCTGGCCGGGGCACGGCTCGGTATCCTTGATCTGGAGCGGTTCAAGCGGCAGATCCGGTACTGCCTGCTGCCTAACGGCACCTGCACAGATAAAGTGCTGATGAGCGGCGGACGCTACTCCGATACGGACGACTTCAGCTTCATGGCGCGCATGGGTATCTGGTTTGAGAATTTCGCACTGCCCGCCGTTATCAACGAATGCCTGCTCCAGAGTTATAACGGCGTGCTGCGCTTTTTCCCCAACTGGCCGGAGCATGACAGCGCAGAATTCCGCAGCCTGCGCGCGGTAGGCGGCTTCCTCGTCAGTGCGTCCATCCGGGCAGGTGAAGTGCAGCATATCGAGGTGTTCAGTGAAGCAGGAGCTCCGTTATCCTTCTATATTCCTTGGGAGCAAGGGGCCGAATGTACCCGTTCCTCCGGGGAGATGCAGACCTTCACAGGTATAACCGCGGATATGCAGACTTCTGCCGGGGAAATTATCCGCATCGTTAAAGCGGGGGGATAGCTCCTAAATCAAATCAATCGCCAGAGAACAAACTAGGTGAAGCCACTTTGGCAGCTTGCTTGCTGAGGATTTGCAATGACTGGATTACGGTATATGCGGCAGGCTTAATCTTAGTTGCACTTTGTACAACTATATTATCTGATTTAGAACGGATTATCCGTTTAGTTGTATTCCGTACAATTAAACTGCCGTACTTAGAAGGTTTTTACCGATTCGGCAAATTTAGTTGTACAGACTACAGTTATAAGAGGCGAGCAGCCCTTTTCGCCTTTTTTAGTTGTACATTATACAACTATCACGGAATTCCCCGTTGGAATTGAATACTCAAATTGCTGCATGTATGAAATGTTTGAATGAACCCACTACTCTAGCTCTGATGTAGTACGATTCAGTCGACAGTTCCATAGCGCCATAGTCCCCTAAGGCTTCATTCCCACCAAGAACACATGGTTATCGTGCAAAAGCAGCAAATAAGCGGGGGCGAATTTCACCCCCGCTTTTCTTACGCCAATAGCTCCAGCCGGCTGCCCAATTTGTAGCTTCCGCCTGCTTCCGCCTGGAAGTCTGTTCGTACATCACCCCATCGCACCATCACCGTTCCCGGAGAAAAGGTACGGACCTCGGCTGCAGTCAGCTGGCCGTTATCCCAGGCAACATCCACTTCCGCATTACCCTTGGCCCGCAGGCCGGATACCGCTCCAGTGCTCCATGCCGCAGGAAGGGCAGGCAGCAGATGAATCTCTCCCGCGTGGCTCTGCAGCAGCATCTCCGCAATAAGCGCTGTACCGCCGAAATTCCCGTCGATGACGAAAATATTGCTCTCCGCTCCGGCAATGCCCGATTTGGAGTAGGTGAACAGATTATCAAAGCACAGGCCGCCGATCAGGTGAGAAATATGCTTATAGGCATTCTCCCCGTCATGCAGCCGGGCAAACCCGAGTCCGAACAAAGCCGCCGTAAACTCCACATCCTCCAGCTCGTTCTGTTGCATCCGGTTCTCCAGCGTAACTCTGGCTGCCCTGCTGAGTTCCGGTGTCCGGCCGGGAGTAATCTGATTGCCGGGGTACAGCGCGAACAGATGAGACAGATGCCGGTGTTCCGGCTGGGCTTCCTCATAATCCTCCAGCCACTCCTGCAGCTGCCCCTTCCTGCCGATCTGGAGCGGTGGAAGCTTAGCTGCAGCCGCCTGAAGCGTCTGCCGAAACGCTTCATTCTGGTCCAGAAGCGCTGCCGCCATCAGGCAGAATTCAAACAGCTCCCGGACCAGAATCTGGTCCATCGTCGGACCCATGGACAGCTGCTGTGCTCCTTCTTCGGCATGACCGGGATAGAAGCTGTTCTCCGGTGAATTCGCCGGTCCGGTAACCAGCCAGCCATACTTGGGGTGGATACACATGTAATCGAGGAAGAAGATTGCAGCTTCTTTGAGCACCGGATAGGCCTGGCGCGCCAGGAACTCACGGTCCAGATTATATTCATAATGCTGTATCAGATGTGTGGCAAGCCATAGTCCGCCTGTAACATTAAGTCCCCATGAAGTCTCCCAGCCGGGAAGCGTAAATCCCCAGACGTTCGAAAATACATGCGCAACCCAGCCCTTGCTGCCGTACAGATGGCCTGCAGTTGATTTTCCCGCCTGTGCCAGCTCTTCAACATAGCGCATCAGCGGAAGATGGCTGTCCCCCAGATTCGTAATCTCCGTAGGGTAATAATTCATCTGGGTGTTGACGTCCAGATGATAGTCACAGCTCCAGCCCATCCGGCAGGCTTCCCCGTCATTCCAGATCCCCTGCAGATGCATAGGCAGCGGCGAATCCGCCCGTGAACCGGCGATCGTCAGGTAACGCCCATACTGCAGGAACAGCGCGAACAGCTGGGGATCATCCCCGCCGCCCCGGGCCAGGGATTGAATACGCTGACCGGTAGGGAGATCGGCCTTATCTGAGCGCCCCAGGTGAATATTCACCTTGTCATACTGGCTGCGGTAATCGGTAATATGCTCTTCTCGCAGCAGTTCGTAGCCCTTGCCTGACGCCTGATCAATGGTGCTGCGGCTTTCTGATTCCCAGTCCGCATCTGTACGGCGGTAATTCGTGCTGACGGCGAAGTAAATCCAGGCTTCATCCGCTCCGCTGACAGTCAATTGGCCGTCACCGCTATGAATCGAACCGCCGGATATCACCACCTTGACCCATCCTTTGGCATAGACTCCGCAAGTGCCGTTGCTGTGTATATTTTCTGTTGCCTGGCTCTTGAATTCCAGCATATCGCCTTCCACGGCTGTCGCTCTAAACTGCCCCGTCCCGTTCACCAGACTGAGCGAAAAGGACACTGTACCCGGCAGTCCGCCCCAGATCCTTGACGCTACCAGATCACCCGCATGCGAGGCAAAAACCTCACGGTGCAGCGTTGAACTCTTACCCTGATGCACCGCTCCGGCCACCCCATTCGTCAGATCGAGCTCCCGCCGGAATTGTCCGCCATCTCCTGATTCCTGCTCCCGGTTCTGCATCTGCTCTGCAAAATCAATCACCACCTCGCATAGTCCGAGGTTCGTGCCGAAATTCTGCTTCTTAGGCTGCAGATGCCGCTTAGCCAGACGGTCGCCCCCTTCGTAATCCCCGCTGAAGAAATACTGGCGCATTTCTTCCAGAGCAGCCTTACCCCCTCCGGAGGAAGGTACCGGGTCGCTCTGCCCCGACCAGTAGGTGACCTCGCTCATACTCCATACTTCACGGTGTGGAGCAGCCATCACGACTGCCCCTAATCTGCCGTTCCCCAGAGGCAATCCCTGGGCCCAGCTCACTGCCGGCTCAGAATACCATAATTTGAAATCATTCATACCGCATTCTCCTGTCTGTCATAATCTGCCCGCCTCCAGCAGGTTCAAGGCACACTTACACTCACTGTTCCTCTATGCAAAAAGAATTCTCTCTCAAGTCTACTTCGCTACAGGCCGTAAGCCGGACAGCCTTCTCAAGGCTTGAGAACCTATCCTTTTCCATGCCCTTGTCTTTATCTTTGTCTTTGTAAATGCCCATTTCCCTGCTTCGATCTCCCGCATCTGCCGCCGCAACAACCACACGGTTATGCCTGAACGTTAATCCCTCCGTGCTTCTGGCACTGAGAACGGGGGTATCCCAAGTCTCAAAGAGATTGTGCTCTATGCGGATATTCCGGTGCACAGGCGCCCTGCTGTCCGCTTCCTTATTCTCCGGGGCTATGTGGATGACCGGAGCTTCACTGCTGCCGCAGGCAATGAAGGTGTTCCCGGTAATGGTCATATCTCTGACAGCACCAGACTCATACCAGGACTCCGCATCGGCAGCAACCAGAATGGCGCTCATCTGCATCCGCTCGAATACATTGTCCGCAATCACAGTCCTGCGCCTTGTAGTCACCAGAATTCCCCTGGTCGGAATCCGCCGGAAAACATTCCCCCTGATCTCCACCTCAGGAGTCCAGGTGACATTCTCAATGACATCATTTCCGCCGATACCCGGCGGGACCCGCCCTTCCAGTGTTAACTCCAGTTCACGCGGATTCAACTGCCGGACACCGGCAACCCGGCTGGCTGCATAAGCTGTCAGGGATTCCGCACGGACGAACTCAATCTCATCGCCCGGGTGAAAGGCCATGAACCCATACGTTTGCGGATGCATAAAGCGGACCTTCAACGTGTTTCCGGCAGACTGCCCGGCAATCCGCAGATAGGTGCCGTGCACATTGATTGCATCATCATGCGCCCCGCTAAAGCGGCTGTCTTCGATCAGAAGCTGTCCCCGGCAGCCGGACAGATGAATGAAATCGGCGAATCCAGCAACAGTCCGCCCGGTTTCAGGGCGCGGTGACAAATCCAGCTGCCGGAAGACAAGATCCCGGCTGAACTGGCCCACGATCCCCAGCCCGTGCATGAAATGCACCCCTGTGTTCTGAAGCGTCACACCGGAGCACTCCGTGATGAAGATTCCGGCCTGATCCCGGATGCCGTCCCGCACCTGCAGGACTGTCCCCGGGGCAACATCCGGCCTGAAACCGAAACTGAAACGCAGACTGTGCGGGCCGATCACCTCGACAAGCCGCGCCTCCGCCAGCCAGTTATCTGTCCGCCAGGTTATGTTCTGCACGGGATCATAGACCTGCATCGGACCTTCACAGAACCGCCAGCCTGCCCCTATCCAATCCAGGCTGCCGCCGATCAGCTCATACCGTGAATCCGGGTGCACGGTGACTTCGCAGAAGTCCGCACCGCATTGCTCCACGGTCATCTCGGCTACTGTAGGCTGGACATAATCCAGATGCAGGTTGCGGATCTCCATGTCCGTGCAGCCGTCCAGAATCAGCATCGTCTGCTTTCCGTGGAAGAGGAACAGCGAGCCGTTCCCGTCCAGTGTCAGCTGACGCTGCCCTTTCAGCAGTAGCCCGGCGGTCTTGGTCACATCGGGAAGCTCTTCCTCGCTGGCCGTGTTGGTAATGTAATAAGGAACCCGGAGCGCGGCGTCCGGGTAGAAATGATAGCAGCCCTGCGGGCAGTCCAGCAGCACCGGTCCTTCCAGCCTGCCTGCGGCTTCTATTGCCCGCCGCATCGCAGGCTGGGCATCCCCGTCCGAATCCGGAACGGCGCCGAAATCAGTCAGCCGTAGCACAGTCCGGTGAACCGGCTGATCATCGTCTGCGGGATGAACTTCGTGATGAATATCAAACACCTCCCGGATGAATAGTTATGAAGCAGACGGCTCATGAGTTGCCGGACTGCTCAGCTGCGGTGCTGCATCAGTTGTACAGTAGCTTAAGTACCCGCAGACCGGTCCCGGTACTCCGGCTGTCCTTGTGCATTGTATTGCGAATTGTAACCTGCAATACGCCGCGTTTCTCTTGAACCGGGAATAGTGCCAGGATTGGACGGTAAGCATTCAGGCACCAGTCATCGAACAGATTGACTTCAGCGTAAGGCCCGCCGTTCAGCGAATATTCCACAATACCCGAGTCCGGCCCGTACAGCAGCACCAGTCCGGCACCTTGTCCCGTCACCGTGAAGCTGAATTCCGCCTGCGGGTCATCGGTATGGGCATGCTCTGTAGAGAACCGCCAATTCATCAGCGGCTCCCCGGGCTCCAGCTCCTGGCTGCGGAAGCCTGCGGAATAGGCAGCCGCGCTGTAATCCAGCAATCCACCGTTCTCATAATTCCGGCTATCCAGCGGAGCGGGCAGTGCCGCTTCCTTTATCAGCTGCACCGTCTCTTGCGCTTCTGCTTCCTCTCCAGGTACTCCTGCTTTACGCCCCGTTTCCTTTTTCAGCACCGCCGTCTCTTGCGCATCCGCTTCCTCTCCAGGTACGGCTGCTTCCCGCCCCGCTTCCTTTTTCAGCACCGCCGTCTCTTGCACTCCTGCTTCCTCTCCAGGCACCGCCACTACCGGCCCCGCTTCCGGCCCTGCTTCCTCCAGCCATCCCGGCTGAACGCCGCATGGCACAATCGCCTGCTGCAAGTACTCCTGCACCAAGCCGGCATAAAGCGCATGCCCCGCATCGAGCGGATGGTATCCATCCGGAGCGAACCTCTTCCAACTCAGCTCACCAGTGTGGATCATGGTGTACACCTTTGCCGCACAGTCAATCGACGGGATGCCGTAATGATCGGCCACCTCCTCATGCACGGCGATATTAAAAGGCTTGTAGCCGGTCAGATTCTTGTCGGCTGCCGTGTATACGAAGATCAGCTCCGTCTCCGGTGACAGCCGCCGGCACTGGCGGACAATTCCTTCCATGCCGCGGATGGACTCCCCGCGGTCCTCCCCGTCATTGACGCTGAATTCTACAAACAGCAGATCTATCTCCCCGTGCCGCAGCACATGCTCCTGCAGCCTGTGTGCACCGAAGGTGGAGGTAGTCCCGCCGACTCCGGCGTTAATGCAGCGCACGGGATGGCCTGCGTATAACCTTTGCAGGTACGCTCCGGTCAGTGCACGCCAGCTGGTGGTATCCGCATCCGAAGCGCCGGCCCCCTCCGTAATCGAGCCGCCCAGAAAAGCGGCTGTAAGCGGTGCATCCCCCGCAAGCTTACTTCTCATCCCTGGCAATCCCCTGCGCGGCGTAATGCCTGGATTGCCGCCGCTGTTCTTGTAGCCCATGAGTTCACCTCCAGAAGCCATAAATGGATACGTCCTTATGCCTTTTTATTTGTCCTTAAGTTCAGCTTGCGTCCCTACAAACAGCAATGCCGGCCAAGGAGGCCGGCATCCGTTTTTGCAGCGGTTAGGCCGCCCGCGTTTCCGCGCTATCCGGCTTTATTTCGCTGACACATCATAAGCCTTCTGCAGAATCTCCAGATAGCGGTCCAGCTTCAGGTCTTTAAGACCTTTTACATAAGCATCCCAGTCCTTGTTCAGATCCTTGTTGCCCGTAATGAACTGCAGCTCGTTCTGCTCAATGTAGTTTCTGAGGTTCGTCTGCAGCATGCTGGCTTCATCGATGTCACTTGGGTCAATCCAGATCGACCAGAGCGGGAACAGATCCTTCGGTTCATGGCCCTCATACAGCAGCGTAGCATCATAGAGTCTGCGTTCATATCCGTTGGAAGCATAGATATCTGTTCCCTGGACAAAAGTATCGCGGTACTCCTTCGGCATATAGAAGTGGCCCATTCCGCTCCAGCCCGCATTGCGCGGCGCTTCGCCTTCTGCCATCGGAATCTGCTTGATCACCGGCTTCGAATCCTTGCCGAGTGCCACATCGCCTTCGCCCGGATCGGTCCAGTCAATGCCCTTCATCCCGCTGGCCGAGTTAGTCTGGCCTTCCGGTGTGAACATATAATCCACCATTTTGATTAAGGCGATTTGTGCTTCTTCACTCGCTTTGTTGGTAATGACAAACTTGGCTCCCGGCGATACACCGCCTGCATCATGTGTAGCAAATGAGACTCCGGAAGGACCGGTAAGCGGAGCAAGCGGGTTGTAATGAGCTGAACGCGTGTTGCCCGGGTCAATATTGATGAAGATGGCAGGGTGCATGCCCGCACCGGCGCCAAGAATTTCCGCATCGGCGTTCTCGCCGATTTTCTTGAAAGCTTCAGCATTCTGGGTGAAGGCCCCCGGATCAATCAGCCCGGCATCGAACAGGGATTTGATATAGGTCAGGCCCTCTTTCCATTCCGGCTTGATGGCTGCTGATTCGACCTTGCCGTCCGGTGTCAGGTTGAGGTAATTGCGGTCATCGTCATAGACGAAGCTGTTCATCAGATAAGGAATAATCCGTACACCGAAATCTTCAGTGGAACCGCTCAGTGGCACTTCATCGGCCTTGCCGTTGCCGTTCGGGTCCTGTGTCTTGAAGGCTTCCAGCATCTGCTTGAACTCCTCGGTAGTTTTCGGTGCTTCCAGATTCAGCTTTTTGAGCCATTCGGTGTTGATCCACATTTTATTCGGATAAGAGCAGTGGAAGCATTCCGTGTAAGCGCCCAGCCCGTAAATATTGCCGTCCGGCGCCGTGTTCAGCGTCTTCAGCGCAGGCGTTTTTTCCATTGCTGCCTTAATGTTCGGTGCATACTTGTCAATCAGATCATTCAGCGGCACAAGAACGCCCTGCTGGCCGTATTTCAGCACATCGCCCTGCGAGAATTCATCAATGTAGGCGGTGAGCAGGTACGCATCGGGATAGTCGCCGCTGGCCAGCGAGATCTGGCGTTTCTCTTTGGCCCCGTCGGACGGGTTGATCTGCCAATCGAACTTGATGTTGAATTTGTCCTGAAGGAAGGTGGTGAATTTATTGGTCGGAATATCAATGCCTGATTCCTGGACGGCAAAGACGCTGACCTCAACAGGTGCTGCCGCAGCCGGTGTATTTCCGCTTGCATTCCCGCTGGTGGCCTGGGCGCCCGAAGGGCTGTCTGTATTTTTGCCCGAGCATCCGCTGATCACAACTGTAAATACCGTTACCAGCATTAACAGACTAATAAGGCTTTTCTTCAAAATCAATCACTCCCTTTTTTAAGTTGAACAGGGTGGATATTTCTTGCTGCCGGCGGATGAACTCACCCCCTTTGCAGATGTATCTGCCGTGACTCAGCCCTTAACGGACCCGACCAGCATTCCTTGAACAAAATAACGCTGCACAAAAGGATAAATCACCAGCACCGGCAGCGTAGCTACAACAATCAGTGCATATTTCAGAAGCTCCGCCATCTGCTGCCGTTCTACCATCGCCATTGCATCCATCGCTCCGGAGCTGTTGTTCTGGATAATGATACTGCGCAGCACCAGCTGAAGCGGGAACAGATCCGCCGTCTTCAGATAGATCAGTGCGTCGAAATAGGAGTTCCACTGACCGACGGCGTACATCAGCACCAGCACCGCAAGGATCGGCTTGGATAACGGAAGCACTACGCTGCGGATGAACCGCATGTCACTGCAGCCGTCGATCTCGCTGGCTTCGAGCAGTTCCTCGGGAATTGAGGCTTGGAAAAAGGAACGGGCGATGATCACCTGCCACACCCAGATGGCATTCGGAATCAGGAGCGCCCAGCGGGTATCGATCAGGTGCATTCGCCGGACCACCATATAGGTGGGGATCAGCCCGCCGCTGAAGATCATCGTGAACGTTATTACCATCATTAACACATTCCGTCCAAAAAACGCTTTGCGCGACAACGGATAAGCAATCATAACCGTCAGGGTGACGCTGATCAGTGTGCCGGCCGCCGTATAAAATATTGAATTGGCATAACCTGAAACAATCTCATGTGTACTGAACAGCACCTTAAACGCCTTGAAGGAAATATCGACGGGCCAGAGCCATACCCGCCCTGAGGTTACAGCCGCCGGACTGCTGATGGAGCTGCTGATAATGAAGATAAGCGGATACAGTACGGCTATCACCACTAGGATGAGCACCGTATAGACCACAGTGAGGAAAATCCGGTCACCGGTGGATTCTTTGATTTTTTGGGAAACTGCTGCCGAAGCGGCCATACGAGCACTCCTTTCCTACCAGATGCTGTTGTTCGTGATTCGTTTGGCCAAGCCGTTAACCGTAAGCAGCAGGACCAGATTAATCAGGGAATTGAATAAACCGACTGCGGTGGCGAAGCTGTAATTGGCATTCAGCAGGCCGATCCGGTACACATAAGTAGCGATGATCTCGGAATTGACGATATTCAGCGGATTCTGCAGCAGATAGACCTTTTCGAAACCGATCGCCATCACGTTGCCCACATTCAGGATAAGGATAATCACAATCGTCGGGACGATGCCCGGAAGGTCGATGTGGCGGATTTTCTGGAACCGTGAAGCTCCGTCCACCTTGGCGGCCTCGTACAGCGTAGGGTCAATGCCGGCCAGGGCGGCCAGATAGATGACGGCGCTATAGCCTGCGGTCTGCCAAATATCGGACCAGACATAAATCGAGCGGAACATGCCGGGCTCCCCGAGGAAATTCACCGACTCCAGCCCGAAGAAATTCAGGGCAATATTGGCGAAGCCGAGTCGCGGAGCGAGAAACAGCATAATAATCGATACCATAACCACCGTCGAGATAAAGTAAGGAGCGAAGGAGACCAGCTGGACAAACCGTTTGAACCGTCCGCCGCGGATTTCGTTGATCATCAGTGCCAGCAGGATGGGAATCGGGAACCCCGCCAGCAGCAGGAAGCCGCTCAGCAGAATGGTATTCTTCACCAGCGTCCAGAACATCGGATTCTCGAAAAAAAGTTCAAAGTTCCTGAAGCCTACCCATGGACTGCCCCATATGCCTTTGATGACGTTATAATCCTTGAATGCCAGAACTGCATTCGCCATCGGATAATACTTGAAGATCAGAAAAAACAGCAAAGGTGGAATGACCAGCAGATGGAGCTGCCAGTGCTTCAGCATGCTTTTTCCGGCATTCGAGAGCCAGCTCTGGCCTTTCCTCCGGGGCGCCGGCTTGTTGTTTAAAATCAGATTTTTCTCCAGATTAATCCCCCCTAAAGTTGTGCCAGCGTTTACTGCGTTGGTTTGTGCCCATGATTGTACCTCGTGCAAAAATCGCTGCGGAAGCGTGTGATTGGTTTCCGTGTGGCTTCGTTAGTTCATTTTGCGTAAAACTTGCTGCGGAAGCAGGTACTTGGTTGTGCTAAGTTGCTTCACTTGGATTGCTTCAAGCAGAACTTGCTGCGGAAGCAGGTGTTTAGGTTTGACTGGCTAAACTGTGTGATAGCGCTTTCTCCACGACTCGATCATAAGGTGCTGCGCCGGGTCTTGAACAGGTACATTTCCGTATTTTGCGTACAGTTCACCCGGATTCCGGGGTCCATTGCATACGCTTACATCCCGCATTCCGCTTATACCTTGTCCAAATCAGGGGCACTTCTGCCCCTCATTTCCTCGTCCCGCCCACTTTTGGCG
>NZ_JUEI01000084.1:0-26290 GCF_000802655.2 Paenibacillus sp. IHB B 3415
TTCGAATGTCGGCGGTAGCAGGAGCAAAGGGAGACTGGGCGAAGCAGCAACTAGAGCTGATGAAGCCGCAGGCCACAATTGGGCCCTATGATCCGCGTGATTTCGTGTCAGATCAGGAGATTTTAAATCTGGATGACCCAGAAGTTCAGACACGGCTGAGTATGACCTACTGGAATACCTTGTCAACAGAGGAGAAGGACCGGAGAATTGCAGAGGTCCAAGGTGATTACGAGGAGCTGAATAAAGCCGTAGCGGACAAAAATCGTCTCTTGGGAAGTGGAGTGGGCAATCAGACGCTAGCGAATATTCTCGTAGGTGGAAGCAATATACTGGTCCATGCGGTTGATCGGATCTCATTAGGGATGGCAGGAACGGTGACAAACTGGATCATGGGTCCTGCTCCGGAAGGCTATGTGGATCCGATGGATAATCCGTATGGAAAAAAGGCCGGAGTCATCGCAGGAGAGATCGGCAGCTGGTTTTTACCCTTTAAGTTTTTAGAGAAAGTGAAAACAGTGGGAGTATTGGGGAAAGTCTCCCCTACCCTATGGAGATCAGCGTTATCGGGAACAGCTAGCAGTTTAGTAGGAGAAGCAGCAGACGCAATTAACGATTTCAGGGAAGATGGCAAGCAAGGCCTGGGTGAGCGCTTGTCGGCAGTGGGGATTAACACGGTCATTGCGGGTGTAGGAGATGTAGCAATCAGGGCGGGCAGCAAAGTAGTTGCCGGCGCGGTGAGGTTTGTGCGCGGGAAGCTGCCGGATATTAAGGTGGGGAACGTGCAAGGGCAAGGAGTAAAAGAAAATGAGATCGAGAGAGGACTCTATGACGAGTTTAATTCAATAAATTCAGCCGATGAAGGGTACAACTATTTGCTTGAAAAAGCTAAATCAATGGATGTCTCCACAGAAAAGAATAAATCTATATTTTATGCTGGTAGAATTGAATCAATGAATGCTGCTACGGGAGAAAAAATAATCACTACAGCCAGAGAACTTGCAGAAAGGTATGCTGATAATCTATTTGCCGAAAAAGGGGTTATTAAGCTAACATTAGAGAGAACTCCAGGAGGAAAATGGATGGATGATTTGAAATTATTCCAAACTGTTCCTAGTGGAAATTACAGGTATGTGGAATTGGGAATGACTGAATCTCAAGCAAAAGAGATATGGAGTATCTTATCAAGCAGGTATGCTGACGGTGCAAGCGGAGCAGTAACTGCTTTTACGAAAAACGTCCCTGATGCATGGAAACCCCGCACCATTTTCTGGTCCACCGAGCTTCCACAACTTAGAAACAATCCGAATGTAGATCATATTAATATAAGGTAGGGATTAATTATGTTTGGAGACTATCGCGATTTCTTCACCATTACTTCTGACGGAATTAATCAACTATTCTATGAAGATTCCTCCTGCAGAGTCTTTATTAATGTAGCCGATTTTCGGGATGAAATATGGTGGACAACCATTATAAAAGCAGTAAACAAAAAGTCTGACGAAGTGGAAAAGATTAATAACCAACAGAAAATAGAAATCTATCGAAGAATATGTGCGCATAAAAAATTGCACAGTACCTTTGGGATTATGACATCTGAGTTTAAACTAGTTGAAGCGGAAATGAGCAGTATTGATTCTGGAACAAAAATACTGGACATTACAGGAGAATGAGCGTGGAGAAAATTATTACTGAAGAAAATGGTTATATGAAAATGGGCTGGAAGTTTTTAAGTCTCATCAGAGGGAGCCAGAAGCTGGTTTTTTATATCGAACCTATGATTGGAGAACCTGACCGATTATATATCCCTAAAGCAGATACAGCATCATATAACAAGAGTAACACGATAGAGGCCATAACTTCTGTGAGTTGGAATAGAGATTTTGTAATAATTGAAAGTGAGGTTCATGTGGTAGCTCTGCCGGCTGAGTCTGATGAAGTCGAAGCAGGAACGTTGGAGTCAACGGCAACGGCACAAGAATTTTTACAATTGGAGTTATTTGATTCAGATAGAAAAGTAAGCAAGGAGCAGGCCCATGAACTGTGGTGTACTTTAGAACAGCGATTTGCAGCAGCAGTTGAAGGGCAAGTTACAATACACGCCGGAGCAATTATTGAAAACAGTGTTTTTAATAAAATAGTTGTTCCGGCATTGTTAGACAATAAAAATGCAGTACTAACCATAGTAGGAGCAGAGTAATGAACGCTATATATTAAAGAGAAAATATTATTAGCGTAATTAGTAAATACGCAACCTGGGTTTAATAATGGGATTTAAATAGAAACCATACTTGAACAGGTCAATCATGATCCAATACGATCATTGCTGGCCTTTTCATACTGCCGAAATATAGTTTTGAGATGAATTACCATCTTTGCTATAGTAAGAGAATGCGTTTGCAATAAATAAGAATTATCCAAAAATGGGAGGAATAATGAATGGCATTAGCGGATTTCAATACTTATAAGTGGATGAATGAGGGGAACATCAGGTTTGAGGATGATGCTATTATATTAGAAGCCACTGCTAACAGCGACTTTTTCTGCAACAACGGTGCTATTGCCGAAGAAGGGCTTACCCCTGAGAGTCTGACGAATGCACCCTTCTTCTATACAGAAGTGTCCGGCGATTTCGTGCTGCGGGTGAAGGTTAGCCATGACTTCCGGGATACTTACGATTCCTCTTCCATCATGGTGATGCAGGACCTGACGGTCTGGGCCAAGGCCTGCTTTGAGCTGACAGATTTCGATACCCACGCTGTGGTTAGTGTAGTAACAAACCAGACCTCGGATGATGCGAATGGCTGTAATATCGACGGCAATGAGGTATGGCTGCAGGCCGCCAGATCCGGGAATGCCTTCGCCTTTCATTATTCGACAGATGGTGTAAGGTTTGATATGATGCGCTTCTTTAACCTACCGGTGGGAGAAACGATCAAAGTAGGTTTATTGGCACAAGCCCCTACAGGCGAAGGCGGAGAGAGAATCTACCGGAATTTCACATTGGAGAACCGGACGGTTAAAAATATAAGAACGGGTGAATAAACCGTGAATAAACCGTGATGACGGTATGGAAAATGTTTAGCGTGCGCTGCCCTTTATCTGTCTCGGCCAGATGAAATAGGTAACGGTGATGATCAAGTCAATGCCAATGACAACCGACCATACCGTAAGGATACTTAACAGCGCTTCCGTGCGGGCGGGATCGTCAATCCAGACGATGAGTCCATATAGAATGCCTGCGGCGAGGATAAAAGAGAGCAGATGCTTCACCCAGCCCTTGAAATAATGCCGGGCATGCTCCATGCCGTACCGTTTGACCGGCTGCGCCCCCTGCTTGGTGACATAATAACGGAAGCGTTCGTCCGCCCAGGCGATCATGCTTTTACCGAACACGATGGATACTGAGATATACACAGCCGCAAGCGCATGCGCTGTCGTAGCAGAAGCTCCCCCGGCCAGATCAACACCGGAGATGACCAACAGAATAATATCCAGCACTGGAGTCAGCGCCAGGAGTATCAGGCCCAGCGTGTTGCGCTTGAAAATATAACGTGCCGTGAAACCGGCAAGAATGACCACCCAGAATAACACTTCGCACGTAACAATCGCCCATGCTACCAGATTCATAATGCACCTCTTGTCAGGATTATTTTTGGTAATAACGGAAGTATAGCAGTGAAATTTAAACAATACAACCGTATTATTTAAATTGTGTTTCGTATTCTGCTTATGCTACAATATGGACATGCCAAAAATAGTAGATCATTCAGAGCGGAAATCGAATATTGCAGAAGCGACCTGGCGTGTCATTATCCATCAGGGAATCAAAGGGGCAACTGTGCGTAATATTGCTGCTGAGGCGGGTGTGTCTCTGGGAGCGCTGCGCCATTATTTCTCCACCCAGCATGAATTGCTGGTGTTTGCCATGAATCTGGTGAAGGAACGGGTCACTGCACGGATCGTGGACATCATGCAGACAGACCTTGCTCCCAGGGAACAGGTTGCCAGGGTGCTGCTGGAGCTGCTTCCTACGGACGATGGCAGCATGGCGGAAATGGAGGTATGGTTTGCGTTTATCTTCCATCTCAAGTCCACCGGGGAACATAACGATGAGCGTCATGACGCTATCTATCCCCTGGTCATCCAGCTGATCGATTATCTGGACCAGCATGAGCTGCTTCGGCAGGAGCTGGATAAGGACAGTGAAGCGGAGCGGCTGTATGCCGTGGTCGACGGACTGGCCCTCCACGCCATGCTGGAGCCTGGACGGCTGAATTCACAGCGGATGATCCGGGTGCTGAACGTTCATCTGGATTCGATCTGCAGCAGCGCGCAGCCTCAGTAATTTGCTATATTGCTAGAGTTATGTTATAAAAAGTAGTGTATATTTTTTCGGGTTGTTACTGTTAAATCAGGCAAAACCGCTACCTTAACAAAGGTGTGGTTTTGCCTTTTCTTGTTTATTATGCAGTAATAGCTGAAACCAAAAACTATAAAGAGAGTTGGAGAGAAGCATGCAAACAACATTCAGAATTATCGACGAAGACGGAATTCACGCGCGTCCGGCCACGGCGCTGGTCAATACAGCTACCAAGTTTAAGGACACTGAAGCCTTTGCTGAAGCAAAGGGTAAGAAAGTTACTTTGAAATCCATTCTCGGTGTATTGTCACTCGGACTGGAAAGCGGCGATACCCTGACCCTGATCACTGAAGGCGGCCAGGAAGCAGAAGCCCTTGGCGCACTTCAGGATGTAATGATCAAAGAGGGCTTGGGCGAGCTCAATGATTAAGATTTCAGGCATCGCGGCTTCCGCAGGTATTGCTGTTGCTAAAGCGTTTATCCTGAAGCATCCGGACTACACGATCACGAAAACTACCGTAAGCGATGTGGAGCTTGAGATTGTCAGGCTGGAGAGCGCCCTGGAGATATCCAAGGGTGAACTGGCGCGGATTAAGGCGCGTACACTGGCAGAGCTGGGAGAGAAGAAAGCAGAGATTTTCGAATCCCATCTGCTGATTCTGGAAGATCCGGAGCTGATCAGCCCGGTGATGGACAAAATCCGTGAGGAAGCTGTAAACGCGGATTATGCGCTGCAGGAGGTCGCTAACCAGTTCATCGAAATGTTCGAGAATATGAAAAGCACCTATCTGCAGGAACGTGCTGCCGACATGCGTGATGTAACCAAACGTGTGCTGAATCATCTGCTGGGAATTTCCTATGTCAGCCCGGCGGAAATCAGTGAAGAGGTTATTGTAATTGCTGAGGATCTGACGCCTTCAGATACAGCACAGCTTAACCGTAAATATGTTAAAGGCTTCACTACCAATATCGGCGGACGTACCTCGCACTCGGCAATTATGGCCCGTTCCCTGGAAATACCGGCAGTCGTCGGCACCAAGCATGTTATGTCTGAGGTGAAAGCCGGAGACCTTATCATTGTAGACGGGTTAAGCGGAGATGTGCTGGTGAATCCCGGCGAAGCTGAAGTAGCCTTGTACATAGCCAAGCAGAAGGAGTACGACCTGCAGATCGCAGAATGGAAAAAGCTCCGCGAAGAGCCTACGGTATCCGCAGACGGCAAGCGTGTAGAGCTGGCAGCCAATATAGGTACGCCGAATGATGTTGCAGGCGTAATAGACAATGGCGGAGAAGGCGTTGGCCTATACCGCACAGAGTTCCTCTACATGGGCCGCGACAAGCTGCCTTCCGAGGAGATTCAGTATAATGCCTACCGTACTGTGCTTGAGAATATGCAAGGCAAGCCGGTTGTCGTCCGTACACTGGATATCGGCGGCGACAAGGAGCTGCCATACCTGGAGCTTCCGAAGGAAATGAATCCGTTCCTCGGGTTCCGCGCGATCCGCCTCTGCCTGGACCGCCAGGATATCTTCCGTACCCAGCTGCGTGCTTTGCTGAGAGCCAGCGTGCATGGCGATCTGCGCATCATGTTCCCGATGATTGCCACTTTGGGAGAATTCCGTGCAGCCCGTGATCTGCTGCTGGAAGAGAAGGCTAAGCTGTGTGAAGAAGGCAAGGCAGTATCGGATCAGATTCAGCTGGGTATCATGGTTGAGATTCCTTCTACTGCGGTACTCGCAGACCAGTTCGCGAAGGAAGTGGATTTCTTCAGTATTGGTACGAACGATCTGATTCAATATACTATGGCTGCTGACCGGATGAATGAACGGGTCTCCTACCTGTATCAGCCTTATAATCCGGCCATCCTGCGTCTGATCAAGAATGTAATTGATGCAGCTCACGCAGAGGGCAAATGGACGGGCATGTGCGGCGAAATGGCCGGAGATGCCACAGCTATTCCGCTGCTGCTGGGTCTGGGCCTCGATGAATTCAGTATGAGTGCAACCTCCATCCTACCGGCACGCAGCCAGATTGCCAAGCTGTCCGCGGGGGAGATGAAGGAGCTGGCTGCCAAGGCACTGCAGCTGGGCACTGCGGAAGAAGTCGCTGCACTGGTGCAGGCTATTAAGTATTAAGTATTTTCTCCGGATACTGCTGTTCGTTTTGAATCCACTTTTTCCAGTTCATTGTTGCCGGCATTCTCTTAGTAGAGTGCCGGTTTTTTTCTGTTCAGGCAGTATATGAAATCAATGATTTACAGCCTTATTTGCGCATGATAAAATGTTTATAAATCACGAAATGTTAAAATTTGCAATGAAATATATCGCATAGATTAGCTATTCATTAACCGGGTGTCCTCTAAGTGCCGTTTGCTGAGGGCACCCTTTTTCTTGGATTTCTTGGCTGTCTGCCAGACATCACAGCTCATTTCATTGGGCTATCCGCTTCGTGAAGCACACTGGAGGATTAGGATGATAAGAGCGGTAATTATCGATGATGAAAAACCGGCACTGGATGTGCTCCATTACCTGCTGCAAAAGGATGGACGGGTAGATGTTGTCGGGGCATTTCAAAAGCCTAAGGAGGCACTGGAGCAAATACGGGTGCTGCAGCCGGATATTGTGTTCCTGGATATGGAGATGCCGCTGATGAACGGTGTGGATCTGGCGGGAGTACTGCTGGAGAGCTGCAGGGATCTGGAGGTTATTTTTGTGACTGCACATGATTCGTATGCCATGGAAGCCTTCCGGATTGGAGCCCTGGATTATTTGCTTAAGCCTCCGACACCTGTGCAGCTTGACCGGGCAGTTTCACGCTATCAGAAGAAACGTCGGCTGTACGGAGAACAGATGATGCCGCTTAAGCAGGCAAGGATTGTCAGCTTCGGGGGGTTCGATGTGCTGAATGCGGGCGGCCAGGAGGATACGGTCAAATGGAGAACCTATAAGTCCAAGGAACTGATGTCCTTCCTGTTTCTGAAAGGGCCAGCTTACGTTCCCAAAGGCCAGATTATTCAGGCGCTATGGCCGGAGTGCAGTGATGTGCAGGCTCACTCCAATCTGCATACCACAATCTACAAAATGAAGACTGCACTCAAAAAAGCGGGAATCCATGTGGAAATTCATTTCAAGGGCGGGAGCTACCGGATGGAGATTGCCGGTGCTGCCGGGGATTTATGGGAATTTGAGGATTTTGCCAGGTCGAATCCTCCCTTGACCCCGCTTAGGGTACCCAGATATGAATATATTCTGGAGCTGTATCAAGGTGAGCTGTTTGCGGATGACGATTATTTATGGAGCATCTCGAAGAGAGCGGAGATGCTCGGATTCTACGTGATGCTGTCGAAGAGGCTGTGCAGTTACTTTATCGCGGAGGGCCGGCTGGAGGAGGCTATGCACCGGGTTCATCTGCTGCTGGATAAATCACCGCTCGATGAAGAGGCGCATGAGCTGCTGATGGGGATTTATTTCCGTCAAAAAGACCGGATCAGCCTGATCCGGCATTATCATGCGATGAAGGAACTGCTAAACTATGAGCTGGGGCTTGAGCCGAAAGAATCGGTAAGGCAGCTGTACAGTGAAATGCTCTCTAAACAATAGCGATGGGCTGGGCTCAGGTCCATTTGGCGGACCACAGCTTCATTTCGTGGAGAATCTGATGCAGATCCGCACCTTTGGGAGTCAGTGAATATTCTACAGTCACCGGAACGGTCGGGTACACGCATCGTTCGAGTACTCCATGCTCTTCGAGGTGTCTCAGGGTGCTGGTCAGCGCGCGAGGGCTGATCCCACCGATATTGCGCTGCAGCTCACCGAAGCGTTTCGTGCCGCCCTGCAGCTCTCTCAGTACCAGGAAAGCCCATTTTCCGGCTAGTACCTCCAGCGTTTTTTCTATGTTGCATTCAATAGATATGGGGTTCTTAGGGATATAATTACTGGCAGAATTGGCTGCTTTCAAGGGATTTCCTCCTGTTCCATGGCACTATACCAGAGTATAGCAACTATACTGAATGACATATAATAAACTATTTTTCACTTCTTTCTATTATATACAATCTGTTCTAGAATGAACATGTGTATGGAGCAACCGGTTAACAGGCCGGATTCAGAGAGGAGCAAGGGATTCATGAAATACCGCAGATTAGGTGGAACCGGACTTAAAGTCAGTGAGATCAGCCTGGGAAGCTGGTTGACCTACGGAGGATATGTGGAACAGGACAATGCCGTTAGGGCCATTGAAACCGCTTACTCCCAAGGCATTAATTTTTTTGATACGGCTAATGTTTATGAAAAAGGTGCAGCGGAAAAAGTGCTGGGTGCTACCTTGAGCAGCTATCCGCGCGAATCCTATGTGCTGGCGACCAAAGTATACGGCGTAATGGGTGACGGTCCCAATGACCGCGGCCTGTCCCGTAAGCATATTACCGAGCAATGTCATGCCAGTCTGAAACGGCTGGGTGCTGAATATGTGGATCTGCTGTATTGCCACCGGTATGATCCGGAAACGCCCATTGAAGAAACGCTGCGGGCGCTGGATGATCTGGTCCGGCAGGGCAAGGTGCTCTATGTAGGCGTAAGTGAATGGACGGCGGCGCAGATGGCCGAGGCCCTTGCGGTTGCCGACCGATATCTGCTGGATCATATCGTGGTCAACCAGCCGATCTACAATATGTTCGAACGTTATATCGAGAAAGAGATTATTCCGCTGGGCCTGCGCAAAGGGATCGGACAAGTCGTATTCTCGCCGCTGGCCCAGGGGCTGCTGACCGGCAAATACAGCTCGGTCTCCGATATTCCAGAGGATAGCCGGGCCGCTAAGCTCGACTGGATGCGTAAAGGAATTACGGCGGAAAGAATCGCCAAGGTTCAGGAGCTGGGCACGATTGCCGCTGAACTGGATATTTCTGTAGGTAATCTGGCGCTGGCCTGGATTCTGCGTCAGCCTAATGTAGCCAGTGCACTGGTTGGCGCCAGCCGTCCGGAGCAGGTGGAAGAGAATGTGAAGGCTTCGGGTATCGAGCTCACCGAGGATGTATTAACACGGATTGAAGAAATTATCGGCTAAACTATCGGCTAAGAGAGGAAGGATGCAGGATGAAGGTTCTATTTATCGGAGGTACGGGACTCATCAGCCAGGCAGTATCCCGGCTGGCAGTGGAACGGGGAATAGAACTTTATCTGTTCAACCGTGGAGAGCGGAGCAGCTTCGTGCCGCAAGGTGCGCAGGTGATCCAGGGGGATATCCGCGATAAGGAGAAGTCGGCCGAGGCGCTGAAGGATTACGAATTCGATGTGGTGGTGGACTGGATTGCCTTCACACCGGAGCATGTACAGACGGATATTGCCTTATTTACCGGGAAAACAAAGCAGTACATCTATATCAGCTCCGCTTCCGCTTATCAGAAGCCGCAGCGTAATTATCTCATTACTGAGGAAACGCCGCTGGTGAATCCGTACTGGCAGTACTCCAGGGATAAGATTGCCTCTGAACAGCTGCTGCTGGATGCGTATCAGAACAGCGGCTTCCCGATTACGATTGTCCGTCCATCCCATACTTATGGAGACACGGCCATTCCGGCGGCACTGACCAGCTGGAGTAATCCATGGTCGCTGGTGGAACGCATCCGCAAAGGCCAGCCGCTTGTTATTCATGGCGACGGCACCTCCCTATGGACGCTGACGCATAATTCCGATTTTGCCAAAGGGTTCGTCGGGCTGCTGGGTCACCCGGAGGCGATCGGGGAAGCGATTCATATTACCTCTGACGAAGTGCTGAACTGGAATCAGATCTATGCTGCTATCGGCGAGGCCGCAGGCAGAGAACCGAAGGTTGTGCATATCTCTACCGACTTCATCGCAGCGAATACACCGCCGGGGACGGCGGACGGGCTGATTGGTGATCAGGCTGTGAGCAGTGTGTTCGACAATAGCAAGATCAAACGCCTTGTTCCTGATTTCGAAGCTGCCGTTCCCTTCGCCGAAGGGGTGAAGCGCTCGGTCGCCTGGTTCGAAGCTCATCCTGAGTTATGCACGGTGGATCAGGATTGGTCCAAGATGCTGGATGGGCTGATTGCGAGGCATGGAGTGGATGCGAAGCTGATCACGTATTACGTTTAATGAGGGAAAAATAGTATCAGCTATGATTTAATAGTAGAAGCAGGTGCCGTCCTTAAAGGGAGGGGGCCTGTTTTTTTGTGCAGGAGCGGCGGGGCCGTTATTCCGGGTATAGCATGAAATACGGATTCGTGAATATACTCTCACTACCGAAATCCCCTCATAAAAGGAGTCCTGGTCATGCCGACACATCCATATGTCTCCCGTTTTTTTGTGAATACCGATGCACGCCGTGAGAAGCTGATTTATGATTTGCCGGAATCCTGGTGGAGCCGTCCCTATGAATATGAATGGTGCACCAACTTTATTTCACCGCATGATGTTGTGCTGGATGCCGCCTGCGGAATATCCCATCCGCTTAAATTCTACCTTGCCGGCTATAGCGCAGAGGTCTTCGCCTGTGATATTGATGCCCGGATTCTGTCACGGGAAGCGATTATGCAGGATATTGCCGATGATATCGGAGAATTGGCAGCCCAGCAGGTGCAGGCCAGAAGAACGAACCGGCTGCATCTGACCCAGGCGGATCTTACCGCACTGCCGTATGAGGATGAGAGCTTTGATACGATTTTTTGCATCTCGGTACTGGAGCATCTGTCGGTGCAGGATTCGGTGCTTGCGGTGCGGGAATTTCACAGAACTCTTAATGGAGAAGGTCTGCTCGTGCTGACCTTTGATTATCCGACCGTGAACCTGCCGCGGATGAATGAGATTCTGCTCCAGGCCGGGTTTCAGTATTGGGGCGAGACAGATTTCAATCTTCCGGCAGATGCTGTGCATACCGATCAGTGGGGCGGCCTGAACTGCTTCCGGGCGGTGCTCAAGAAGGCGCAGGGTTAGTCCGGCATAGAACGGTAGAGGTATAATCCCTATCATTTGGTTGTTTCCTTCCGGTATAGTAGAATAGTCTCAAGACGGAAGAGAGAAGGAGACAACTTCATGGGGATGATTGGTAACTACATCACTGTAAATGCGGAACTGCTTCAGGCCATCCGGGATGAAGAGATCAGTCTGCACGGAATCGAACCGAAGCTGGATATCGATAAGGCCTGGCAGGCGCTGCACTATACACTAAGCGGCGGGGGTACAGAGGAAGGTTCAGCCCTTGGAGCAGTTGTGCCAATGAATGGCCAGCATTATGCCGGCCACTATTCCGATGCTGAGGTATTTGTGCTGGAGCCGGAACAGGTGAAAGAAACCGCTGCCGCCCTGGAGGGAATAGAAGAGGCGTTTATGCGGGAACGGTATCAATTCCGGCAGATGCTGGACGAAGGGGTTTATCCGCTGGTGGATGATGATGAACCGGAAGAGTTTTTTGACTATATGTATACGTATTTCACGGCTATGAAGGAGTTCTACCGGACCGCAAGCGCTGATCAAGCGTATGTAGTATTTTATATCTCATAACCTCATTTGAATTTGTGGAAAAGGAGCCAGACAACTTGCGCAGATATGCCATTATAATTATGATTCTGCTCCTATTAGTACCGGCTGCGGGTCTCAGTGCCAAAGGGGCTGCTCCGCAGGACAAGATTCAGCTTGCTTTTGCCGGAGACATTCTGCTGGACGGTTTTGTCGGCGAGCAGATTGCCAAATACGGGGTCAATTTCCCGTTCGTCAAAGTGGCGCCAGTGCTGCAGAAGGCCGATCTGGCTTTTGCCAATCTGGAGACACCGGTCTCGGTGCGGGGAGACGCCGCCGAGAAAATGTTTGCCTTCCGCTCCAAGCCGGCAGCATTGGCCGGACTGAGCTACGCAGGAATTGACGGAGTATCCCTGGCGAATAATCATATTCTGGATTATGGAGAAACCGCCATGCTCGACACGCTGATCCATCTGGACAGAAATAAGATCGGACACACAGGGGCAGGCGCGAATATACAAGAGGCTTTTAAACCTTACATTAAGACGGTCAAAGGCAAGCGGATCGCCATGCTGGGCGTAAGCCGGGTATTGTCTGGCCCTTCCTGGTATGCAGGCAAGAACAGTCCGGGTGCGGCTTCCGCCTATACAGCGGAGCCTCTGCTGAGTGCGATTAAGCAATCAGCCAAGGACAACGATTATACCATCGTCTATATTCACTGGAATCAGGAGTTCAAGGACTACCCTGAACAGTACGCCCGGACGCTGGCGAAACAGATGATCGACAGCGGGGCCGATATTATCCTCGGGGCGCACAGCCATTGTCTGATGGGGATAGAATATTACAAGCATAAGCCGATCTACTATTCGCTGGGCAATTTTGTGTTCAACCGCTCTACACGGGGCGGGGACAAGACGCTGCATTCGATGCTGGTCAACTTCACGATCAGCAATTCCGGGGTGACGAGCAGTATTACTCCGGTCAAAATCATTGGCGGGCAGCCCAATTTCATGGGTGAAGCCTATAACAAAGAGACCTACAAGCTGCTGAATGAGCTCTCCTTCAATGCGAAAATCGCAGCCGGAGGAGCGGTCAGCGAGAAGCTCTGAAGCAACAGGGAGTGCTGAGGATATACTGAATAGCCCGGAGAAGCAGACTCTTCTTCTCCGGGCTATTTGCATTGGAGCCAAGTCATATTCATTTTGTGCTATTCATTATTAGCATTGTACTAACGGCGTAAAGCTAATCTACTCTACAATATGAATATTAGTTCATCAAGGAGGTTTTTGCAGAAGTGAGAACGGGAACCGTTAGAACCAAAGTCAAGTTTGATGAGAACTGGGGCTTTTATAAAGGGGAGCTCCAGATTCCTTATGCAGTCAAGGGTGGAATGACAGGCGGTATTACAGATACGGGTGCTCTCCGGGAGGGGGAGTGGCTGGATATTGCTTTTAATGATAAAGGAATGGGTGAGCAGCAGCTGGAATGGACCGCACTCAGCCTGCCGCATGACTGGTGTGTGGAGCAGCAGTATGTTCCGGATGAAATGCTTGGCGCAAGGGACGGCAGCCATGGTTATCTGCCGGGCGGTACAGGCTTCTACCGCAAAACCTTCGAGCTTCCTGCAGACGCTGCAGGCAGTAAATGGACGGTACGCTTTGACGGAGTATCGGGCACCAGCACGGTATGGGTTAACGGGCATCTGATCGGCTCGCATCATGGCGGATATATAGGGTTCAGTTACGATCTGTCGGATGTTCTCCGCTATGGCGGGGAGGGCAGTAATGTCATTCTGGTCAAAGTAGATGCTAGCGAATGTGAAGGCTGGTGGTATGAGGGCTGCGGCATTTACCGTCATGTCTGGCTGGAGAATACGGACCGCCTGCATGTAGCCGAGTATGGAACCTATATAACGACACCGGAAGTGGCCAAAGAGCAGGCCGTAGTCAACATCCGCACACGCCTCCGCAATGATTATACTGAGGGCCTGCCGGTATCGCTGCGCACGGTGATTTATGATGCTGATGGAATACAGATCTGTGCGGATTCGGCGGATGCCTTTGCGGACTGGCATGCTGAGACGGAGATTGAGCAGAGCTTTGAGGTGAATCAGCCTATGCTCTGGGGTACGGAATCGCCGTATTTATATAAGACGGAATCGACTGTTATATATGAAGGGAAAGAGCTTGACCGGTATGAGACGGTGTTCGGCATCCGCAGCATCCGCTTCGATGCGGAGGAAGGCTTCTTCCTGAACGGAGAACCGCTGCTCATCAAAGGGACATGCAACCATCAGGACTTCGCCGGGGTCGGCGTAGCGTTGCCGGACAGCCTGATCGAATACAAGCTTAGACTGCTGCAGGAGATGGGCTCCAACGCCTACCGCAGTGCCCACCATCCTCCAACCCCCGAGCTGCTGGATATCTGCGACCGGATCGGCATGCTGGTGATGGATGAGAACCGCAAGCTCGACAGCAGCCCGAATGGACTGAGCCAGCTGGAGCGGATGCTCCTCAGGGACCGGAATCATCCCTCAGTAATCATCTGGAACCTGGAGAATGAGGAGGTTTTGGAAGGTACCGTGACAGGTGCGCGGATACTGAAGACACTCGCGGATCGGACCCGCCGGATCGATCCGACCCGCCCGACCTCTGCGGCGATGAACCATGGCTGGAACGAGAATGGATATAACGATGTGGTAGAGATTACCGGCTACAATTATGGACACCGGGACACCCATAATATCGACATCCGTGACCACGGGCTATATCCGGAGCGGCTGATGATCGGCAGTGAATGTGCCAGTTACACGGCAACCCGGGGAATCTACGAAGATGATCCGGTCAAGGGCTACTGTTCCGAATACGGCACGAACATTCCTTCCTGGGGCTGCACTCCGCAGCAGGCGTGGAGCGATCTGGTGAATCACCGTTTTCTGACCGGCGTCTTCATGTGGACCGGATTCGATTACCGGGGGGAGCCGACCCCTTATCTGTGGCCGTGCATTAACTCGCATTTCGGGCTGATGGACACCTGCGGGTTCCCCAAAGACAGCTATTACTATATGCAGGCGGTGTGGAAGGACGAGCCGATGGTTCATGTGCTGCCGCACTGGAATTGGCCGGGCTCGGAGGGGAAGCCGGTTGAGGTGCGCGTATTCTCCAACACCGAGACGGTGGAGCTGAGTCTGAACGGCAGAAGTCTGGGCGAACAGCAGGCAAATAGAACCGGGTATTTATCGTGGGAGGTCATCTATGAGCCGGGTGAGTTAAAAGCTATCGGCAAACGCGGCGGCCTGGCCATTGCCGAGAAGGCTGTAGTCACAGCAGGCCAGCCGTACCAGATCGCGTTGTTCCCTGACCGGCTGGAGGGGCGGGCGGATGGCTGTGATACGATCCCGGTTCGCGTGGCTGTCCTGGACAAGCAGGGTTATGTCGTTCCTGCGGCCGACAACGAGATCCGGTTTGAAGTGTCGGGAGCCGGAGGGCTGCTCGGCGTCGGCAACGGCAATCCAAGCAGCCATGAGCCGGACAAGTCTCCGCTGCGGCGTGCTTTTAACGGCTGGTGCCTGGCCTTGATTCAGGCGTCACCGGAAGCGGGCTCCATCCAGGTACGGGCGGTGTCCATGGGACTGGCCTCTGCGGAAGTGGTGCTGCAGGTGACTGCCGAATAATCATAAGGCGCGAAGTGAACTTCTGGAGCGGCTATTTATTTCCGGCGGGTGGAACGATAATATAGACATAATGAATTCCATGCAGAGGATGTCCCGCGAATGATGCCTAAACTGAAGAAATACATGCCCTTCACGTATAAAATGATGATACCCTACCTGCTGCTGGTCCTGCTGACCGATGTGTTCATCGGCTACATTTCTTATTCCATGCTGACTGATTCGAGAACAGAAATGGCCGAGTCCAACATCAAGACGGGAATGGAGCAGGCAAGGAACAATATCCGCTATCAGATGGATGAAATTCAACGGATGTCGGACAACCTGTTCGGCAGCCAGCCGTTTCAGCGTGCGCTTGAGCAGAAGGGGACACCGTTTGAGATCTATCTGACTATGATCGATGAGATTGTTCCCCAGATCACCGCACCGCTGCAGCTGTTCGGGAACAAGATCCGCTTCATGCTCTATACCCCGAACAGTGATCTTAATATTGTATCGGGTGATAATCTGGATGAGCCGATCTATGACAGCGATTATTATATTCTGCCCTTTGAGGATATCACCGACAGCGAATGGTATCTGTCGCTTAAGGATTCGAAGCGCGATAATTTGTGGCTGCAGATTGATACCGACCAGAAGCTGGGTAATCTCTCCCATGTCCGCAGGCTGGTCAACTTCAGTGATTACAAAACGGTGATCGGCTATATACGCATTACGGTCTCCCTGGAGGATCTGTTCGGCGGCTTCGATACCTTCCCTGTGGAAGAGGGGATTACCCTGCGGCTGGTTGAACAGACTACAGGTTCGATTCTGTTCCAGCGCGGAACCGCCAATTATGACGATGGCCGGCAGAACTTCCTCAGTCTGCATGAGCAGATCCCGGGCAGTAATTTCGTTATTGAGGCGCTCGTCCCGCAAAAGTATCTGACCCAGGATGCCGGCCGTCTGCGCAAAGTCATTATTGCAGCCTGCTCGCTCAGCTTTCTGGTTATGACCCTGATCGGGTACGTGGTGGCGCGTATTTCCGGGCGTAAGATGAGCCGGATTGTAGGTTTGGTCCGTTCCTTCCAGGAGGGGAACTTCCAGAAGCGGATCCGATTCTCCGGCAATGATGAATTTGTGCAGATTGCGGACTCCTTCAATGATATGGCCGCCAATATTCAGGGGCTGATCAACAGTGTATATGTGCAGGGGATTCAGAAGAAGCAGGCGGAGCTGGAGGCGTTGCAGGCGCAGATTAATCCGCATTTTCTCTACAATACGCTCTCGACGATAAGCAGCCTGGCCAATCTGGGCGAAATCGGCAAGGTCACGGAGATGGTCCATGGCCTGTCGCGTTTCTACCGGCTGACGCTGAACCAGGGCAATGTGTACATTGAACTGGAGAAGGAGCTGGAGCAGGTGGCGACTTACCTGGAAATCCAGCGGGTCAAATATGCGGATGCCTTCACTCTGTATGTTGATGTGGACGAGGAGATTATGCAGATGCAGGTCATTAAGCTGCTGCTGCAGCCTTTTGTGGAGAATATATTCAAGCATGCCTGGTTTGGCGAGTCCATTGCCATCCGTCTGACAGGCCGGAGGGTCGGCAGCAGTATTGAGCTGAAGATCATCGACAATGGAATCGGCATGCGTCCGGATGTCGTTAAGAAAATGATGCAGGGCAAGGGACAGTCCGGCGGTTACGGGGTGAAGAACGTCAATGAGCGGATCAAGCTCAGATACGGTGACGCCTACGGTGTGACAATTGCCAGCTTTTACGGAGGAGGGACAACTGTCCAACTGCTTCTCCCTGCCGGGGTTCAGGATCACGAGGACCTGTGAGGAATTTCGCTGACCGGTTACGGGGCAGAGCACCCTTGTACAAACACAGGAGGAAATGATTGCGATGAGTATCAATGTATTGCTGGTAGACGATGAAGCTGTCGATCTGGAGTGGCTGCGGCGCAGGGTGCTGGCAAGCCCGCTCGATATTGCAGTAGTAGGAACAGCGAACAGCGGCTTTAACGCGCTTAAGATCATGGAGCAGGAACGGGTCGATATTATCCTGTCAGACATCCGGATGCCCATTATGACCGGAACAGAATTTGCACGCAGGGCTAAGGTCATCCATCCCAAGGTCAAAATCGTCTTCATCAGCGGCCATGAGGATTTCAGCTATGCGAAGGAAGCTATTGAGATCAATGCCTCCGGCTACTTGCTGAAGCCTGTTGAAGATAAGGATTTGTACGACATGCTGGACGCATTGTGCGCAGCTATGGAGAAGGAGAGGGAGCAGAACCGTTCCTTCAGCGAAGCGTTGTCCCTTGTGAACAAGGAGCTTATCCTGCGCTGGTTCGAAGAACCTTCGCCTGAACCCGCTGAGCCGCATCTGCGCAGTGCCCTTACCCCGCTACTGGTGAAAGGGGCGGCGGCTGCACTTGTCGAGATCGATGATCTGGAATGGAAAATGCGTGATCTGTCCGAGGAGGATGCGCGCGTGAAGACGCGGCAAATGGCCGGGTTGATCAAATCCTTTGTGGAGGACGGGAAGCTTGGCACGCTGATTCCTGTTCATCATCACCGGTTTGTCATTCTCTGCAGCCTTCCGCAGGACAGCTTCATGAACCTGCTGGACGAGCTAATCCGCAAGATGGCAGAGTCTTCACCCTGTACGTTAACCGTTGGTGTCGGACGTTATGCCCAGGACGAAGCGGGACTCCACGAATCCTACCAGCAGGCACAAGCCGCCCTCAGCGCGAAGTGGCTGCTCGGGAAGAACCGGCTGATCCGTGATAACATGGAATCTTCGCCGCGCGGGACGCCGGGGGCCCGGATGGAACAGACAGTGGTGAAGCTGCTGGAGGCAATCATTCAATATGATCTGGTGGCCATCGACGACCAGCTGCTGGAGCTGTTCACGAGTGCAAGCAAGAAGGATGTCTATGAGCTGATCATCCGCATCACCTCCAAGCTGCATGCGGATCTGCAGCAGCAGAACGAGAATCTGTATGAGCTGCTGCAGTGGGAGTCGCATCAGCCGGATATTCTGTTCCAGTTCGAGACAATTCACGATATCCTGTCCTGGATGCGGCGCAGATTCTTCGAGCTGTCGGAGCTGCTGTACGTGAAGCGGCAGCGGCAGAAGCGTAAGCTGATCGATGAGATTATGAATTATGTGGAGGAGAATCTGGAGAAGAAGATTACCCTGAAGGAGGTAGCCGCCCATTTCGACTTCACACCGAACTATCTGGGTTATCTGTTCAAGGAAGAGTACGGGCTTCCTTTCAGTGAATTCGTGAATGAGCGCAAGACGGGCCGGGTCTTCGAGCTGCTGGGCGATCCGACACTCAAAATCTATGAGATTGCCGAGCGCATGGGCTACAAGAACATTATCTATTTCAACCGGCAGTTTAAGCAAATCACAGGCATGACGCCGGGAGAGTACCGCAAGAAACAGAAAATATAGCCTGCCAAACGTTGCCAGTCCGGTTATTACAACCGGGGGCAACGTTTTTTTGTTTTAGGGGAATGGTATATATTAACCGATCGTTGAAAAAGTATTACTTTTAGTTGCTAGGCTTAATCCACACGGGGAAAGCGCTTCTTTATAATAAAGCTATAGAGAAAAGGGATTGATGGAAAGGGGATTCAAGATGAAACAGAAACAACATGGATTCTGGGATGATGTGAAGAAGTACAGATCCTTGCTCCTCATGCTTGTACCGGCGGTATTGTTCTTCCTGCTTTTTGCTTATATACCCATGTCAGGCATTATACTGGCGTTTAAGCAATACGACTACACCGGCGGGGTCTTCGGCAGCCCCTGGAACGGATGGGACAACTTTAAATTCTTCTTCAATTCTGGTGACGCCTGGCGCGTAACACGAAACACAGCGCTGTACAATATTGCTTTTATCGTTGTGAACAACGTGGTTCAGATCTTTGCGGCTATCCTGCTGTTCGAGGTTGCCGGCAAATGGTTCCGGAAAATTACCCAAACGGTATTGTTCCTGCCTTACTTCATTTCCTGGGTTGTGGTTGGTGCCATTGCCTACAACCTGTTCAACTTCGACGTTGGTACCATTAACGTATTGCTCAAAGGACTCGGCATGCAGCCGGTGGACATCTATAATACTGCTGCCTACTGGCCGGTAATCCTGGTGGTCGTATCCGCGTGGAAGACGCTGGGCTATGGTACAATCATGTATCTGGCGGCGATCACCAGCATTGATACCGAGATGTACGAAGCAGCTGAGATTGACGGGGCGAATATTTTCCAGCGGATTATGAAGATTACGGTTCCGAACCTGATGCCTACAGTCATCATTCTGGTGCTGCTGGCGATCGGTAACGTCTTCCGCGGGGATTTCGGGATGTTCTACAATATGGTCGGCAACAACGGCCTGCTGTTCTCATCAACCGACGTCATCGACACCTTCGTGTTCCGCTCACTAACCACTTCCAATGAGATCGGAATGTCCGCTGCGGCCGGCTTCTATCAGTCCCTGCTTGGTTTCGTAACCATCATGCTGGCTAACTATGCCGTTCGTAAATACGATAAGGATCGTGCTCTATTCTAGGAAAAGGAGGTCAACCGAAATGAGTTCAACTACTGCAAACATGAAAACTCCGGAGGTTATCCGGAAGCGCGGCAATAAAGACAAGATGATACTGTCCATTATCGGCTACGTGACGCTTACTGTACTCGCTATATTCTGTATCTTCCCCTTCATTCTGGTCGTGTCCTCCTCTTTGAGTGAGGAGAGCACGATTATTGAAAAAGGCTTCCAGATCTTCCCGTCTGCGTTCTCGACAGAGGCCTACAGCCTGCTGTTCAAGTATCCGGAGGAAATGCTCAGAGCTTACGGCATAACCATATCCGTAACCGCCATTGGTACATTGTTCGGATTGTTCCTGACTTCGATGACGGCCTATGTGCTGTCCCGGAGAGATTTCAAATGGCGCGGCCGCTTCTCCTTCTTCTTCTTCTTCACGACACTGTTCAGCGGCGGTCTGGTCCCTTGGTACCTGATGATTGTCAACTATCTGCATCTTAAAGATACATTGCTGGTGCTGATCCTGCCTTTGCTGATGAACGTGTTCTACATTATCGTCATGAAATCATTCATGAGCAGCATCCCGGATGCCATTACAGAATCCGCCAAGATTGACGGCGCAGGAGATTTCCGGATTTTCATGCAACTGATTGTGCCTTTGTCCAAGCCTGCCCTGGCTACCATCGGCCTGTTCATTGCTCTGGCCTACTGGAATGACTGGTACAACGCACTCTTGTTCATCTCCAAATCGGAGCTGATGCCGCTGCAATATTATCTCTACAAAATGCTCGGCAATATGGATGGCATGCGCAAGGCGATGATGGCCTCCGGCGCAGTTGTGAATACGGATCTGCCTACGGAGAGTCTGAAGATGGCCATGACCATTGTGGCTACAGGACCGATCCTGCTTGCTTATCCGTTCATTCAGAAATATTTTGTAACCGGACTTACGATTGGTGCAGTCAAAGGATGAACACAGGGCAACCTGGTTATCAATATAAACCCAATACTATTTTGAATTAGGGGGAACATCGGTCATGATGAAAAATAAGACAAAGAAACTTACAGTTACGCTGGCAACAATGATGGCACTGGGTACCATTCTCAGTGCATGCGGCGGCAATAACAACGCCAATACAGGTGCAGAGGCTACGAAGGCTCCGGCAACCGCTACAGAAGGGGCAGCTGCGAATTCCGGCGCTCCGGACACTTCCAAAGAAGTGAAGCTGAAGATGCTGCTGATCGGCGGACAGCCGGGGGATTACGATAAGGTGTTCGGAGAGCTGAACACGAAATTGAAAGAAAAAATCAATGCTACCGTGGAGACTGAATTCCTCGACTGGTCGGATTGGACACAGAAGTACCCGCTGAAATTTGCGGCTAATGAAGATTTTGACCTTGTGTATACTGCCAACTGGGCACTCTATAACGATCAGGCGCTCAAAGGCGGTTTCCTGGAGCTGACGGATGATCTGCTGTCGACTTACATGCCGCAGACTTGGGAAGCGATGCCTAAAGTCAACTGGGAGCAAGCCAAAGTAGACGGCAAGCTCTACATGGTTCCGAACAACAACGTTGAGGTTACCGACAAAGTGGTTCTGTACCGTGAGGATCTGCGCAAGAAATACAATCTTCCTGAAATCAACAGCCTTGAATCCTATGCCACTTACTTGAAAACGGTTGCCAAAGAAGAAACTGGAATTACCGCATACGGTGCCAAACCTGCCGACGGCTGGAAATGGCATGAGCTTGACCAGGCTACGCTGGAGCAGAACAATGACTGGAACCTGGTAGACGCTAACCTGCTGCCGCTGGCTTATAAGCTGGATGATGCAACCGGCAAAATTTTCAACATCTACGACACACCTGAATTCAGAGAACTGCTTACCTACTACAAGGATCTTGCAGACAACGGCGTATGGTCCAAAAACGTAGTCAGCAATAAAAATGACGTATGGCAGGATATCAAAGCTGAAAAAGTTTCCTCTTACGCCCAGAACCTGGGTACTGTAGCGGCGAACGTAACGGAAATGCGCCGCGACAAGCCGGATGTTGAGCTGGCGATTGCTGACCTTACTCCGGGCAAGAAGAAAATTGCAGCAATTTCGACCCAGAACGGTATGGCGATCCATGCTACTTCCAAAAACGTAGAACGTTCCCTGATGCTGATCGACCTGCTGCAGAATGACAAGGAAATTCATGATTTGACGATGTACGGTATTGCCGGAACCAACTATATTCCTGATGGCGACAAGAAATACAGTGCAGGACCAGCAGCGGCCAACTACACGGGCTTCTCGAACTGGGGCTGGAACTCCCCGCTGAACCGTCAAGATTCGGCGTATCCGGTAGAAGCAGACAACATGTTCAACAGCTGGCAGTCCAGCATCTATCACTTCCCGCTTGAAACCTTCGTCTTCGACTCCACACCGGTGAAGAACGAAGTAGCCAACATCGGCAACGTGATGCTGCGTTATGCCATTCCGCTGGAATACGGCTTGATTGATGATCTGGATAAAGGTCAGGCGGATCTGATCAAACAGCTGAAATCCGCTGGTATTGACAAGGTGCAGACAGAGCTGCAGAGCCAGATTGACGCTTTCCTGGCAGCGCAGAAATAATAGCACTATATAGGTTGAACTAGGAAAGACAATAACAGATGGAAGTACGGAGGGGGATTTTGGAACTGTAGGAGCGTTAGCGATCGCCTTTGTCACCGGATTTCTACTGCGGAGAGCGGTTCAAATCAAGAAATCTGGGGACGTTGAACTAGGAAAGACAATAACAGATGGAAGTACGGAGGGGGATTTTGGAACTGTAGGAGCGTTAGCGATCGCCTTTGTCACCGGATTTCTACTGCGGAGAGCGGTTCAAATCAAGAAATCTGGGGACAACAGCGGCCGAAAGTCCAAATATTCACCGCAGTACGACTGGCATCTACATCGGAAACATCCATAGTTCATACTATATAGCTGAATACAGGTGAAGCTAATGTAACGGCTTCCGGGCCACTCCAGAGCATAGCTTTGGGGTGGTTTTTTTATAGACATTAACGAAGAAAACAAGCTAATTGCAGAGGAGCCGATCACATGAAGCATACGATACAAGCCCATATTGCCCCGAAGGAAATCTATCCGTCGACCCTGCGACTTGGGGGAAGCAACCCGGAGGGTGACCAGATCAGCTTCACCAATTACTACATGGAGCTGAACGGCAAGCCTTATTTCGCCATCTGCGGTGAGTTCCATTATTCGCGTTATCCGGAAGCGGACTGGGAGACAGAACTCCGGCAGATGAAGATGTCAGGAATCAATGTGATCGCCACCTATATCTTCTGGAATCATCACGAAGAAATAGAAGGGGAATTCGAATGGAGCGGCAACCGCAATCTCCGGAAGTTTGTGGAGCTGTGCCGGGATAACGGGCTATATGTCATCCTGCGTGTCGGTCCGTTCTGTCATGGCGAGGTCCGTAACGGTGGGCTCCCGGACTGGCTGTTCGGGCGGGAATTCGATGTCCGCTCCAATGATGAAGGGTACCTGAGTTATGTAAAAGTACTGTTCCGGGAGATCGGGAACGAGGCCGCAGGCCTGATGTATAAGGACGGCGGACCGGTGATCGGGATACAGCTGGAGAATGAATTCAATGCTGCCGCTGCGCTCTGGGAACAGACTGCGAAGCAGGGGGATGAATACCTTAGCGGGGGAATAGGCGGTGCGGAAGGTGCAGTACATATGCGCCTGCTCAAGGAGTATGCGGTGGATTCCGGCCTGATTGCCCCGATCTATACCAGCACCGGCTGGGGCGAGGCGCCGTTCCTGGAAGATGAAGTCCTGCCGCTGTACGGCGGGTATGCCTATACCCCGTGGAGCATCAGTGACCCGAGTCAAACCCAGACACCGACACCTGAATATGTATTTGTGAATTTCCATGATGATCAGGCCCAGGGGGGAGAGTTCAATCCGCCTTATCCCCGGACGAAGTATCCGTTTGCCTGCTGTGAGATGGGCGGCGGCATGCAGACCTGGTATCTGTCACGCTTCCAGGTAGAGCCGGAAAGTGTAGTGGCCATGACCCTGATGAAGCTTGCCGGAGGCTGCAACTTCATCGGTTATTATATGTTCCATGGCGGCACGAATCCGGTAGGCAGAACAGGTTATCTGAACGAGAGCACAACGCCTAAGCTGACTTACGATTTCCAGGCACCGATTGGCGAGTTCGGACAGATCCGTGAGTCTAACGGCTTGCTGCGCCCGCTGCATTATTTCCTCCGCCAATTCGCAGACCGGCTTGCTCCTATGGCAACCGTGCTTCCGGAAGGTGCAGAGGCGGTTACTCCTGATGATGCGCATACGCTGCGTTATGCTGTCCGCACGGATGGCAGGTCCGGGTTCTTATTCGTCAATAATTATCAGGATCATGTAGAGATGGATGGGCATGAAGAGGTTGTGTTTGCGGTTGAGCTTGAGGCGGAGACCATCTGCTTCCCGCAGCGGAGCACACTGAATATTAAGCAAAAGGCTGCATTCTTGCTGCCGTTCAACTTCGCACTGGATGGGCTGAATCTAAAGTATGCAACGGCCCAGCCGGTCACCGCTGTGGAATCTGCTGAAGCCATCACCTATTTCTTCGCGATGCCGGAGGGTGTGGATGGTGAGTTCCTGCTGGATGCGCAGGACGGTATTCTCAGTGTGTCCACAGATGCCGGAACGATTGAGGGGAACGGCAGCAGCTACAACGTGCTCATTCCCCATCAAGTGTCCTCAATGATCGTAATCAAACGTGACGGAGCCCGGGAAGTCCGGATTTACGCGATGAGTGCCAAGGATGCTGCAAATCTGTGGGAGCTGGAGGACGGCGGTCAGAGCCGGATTGTGTTCTCGGAGGTTCCGCTTGTTCAGACCCGGGAGGGCATTGAATTCCTTAGCAGCGGGCAGAATGCCTTCATGTTCCGTGAATATGCCGGTGGAGCAGTGGCGCCAGCCGCGCAGTGGAGCACGGTGCAGGCTGAAGCAGCTATCAGCGGATGGACGGATGGCTGGTTCCGGATCTATGATGTGCAGGTTCCTCTGAAGGAGATCGCGCTTACCACGCGGCGGCTTCATGACCATAAGCTTGCGCTCGGGTTGCCGGAGGATGTTCTTCAAGGAACCGGGGAAGTGCTGCTGAGCATTGATTATACGGGGAATGTGGGCTATGCCTTTGCTGGCGGGCAATTATTCCATGATCATTTCTACAACGGCCTGCCTTGGGAAATCGGCTTGTCCCGGTTCCGCGATGTCCTCCGCAGAGGCGAGATCATCCTGGAAACCACACCGCACCGCACAGGTGCTGTAACCCTGGCTGCCAATGCCGCCATGGCGGTGGAGAAGGTATTCGAGGGCGAAGCCATTGCTGTGTTCCACAGTGTTACGGCTACACCGGTGTACCGGGTTGCGCTGAAGCTGCAGGAGTTGGCGGATGGGGAGAACTAAGGGGTAAGGCCAAGACCGATATACGATATAGAGAAAATGTGGATAAGAGCAGGACAGAGAAATGAACGGTGAAGTAGTGTACAACAGAGAGAATGTTGGGCGGAGTAAGGAAGGTAGAGGAGTAGAAAGAGCGGTTGGTTGTAGACTGTGTATCAGGTGGACCAGCAAAGGCATGCAAAGTAGCAGGAATATCCGGCTGATTGTCTGGAGTGGACGAAGTATGTGGACGGCGGTAAAAGATTTATGAGTAACATACGAACTATGGCTTCTATTGGGAAGCATCGATAGACCTCGCCATTCTTTTATTCGTCCTTACTTGGATGGCGAACGATGGAGTGGTTGAAAGGAGAGGGAGTGGCGGAGGTCATGCGGACTGTAGGGACGTTATTATACTCGAAAAGCTGCATTCTCCGCCCATGCGGACAGAGAAGCCGTTAAGCTCCTGATTCCCCGCCGTTTCGGACCCGAAACAGCAGGATAAGTGCATCTGAGTCCACAATGAGGAAAAGTGGGCATTATTGGCGAAATAAAGTAAAGTCATCTGAGCGACTAGAATAAAGTCCGCTACGCCTTGCCGGCGGGAGGGCTTTTTTTCTATATATGGAATTATGATGTTCGTCTGTTGTGGAAGATTCTTTGGAACTTGGAGCAGCTCCGTTTGAAGGACGAGTTTGTGCTTGATCAGGCACAGAAGTCGGCAGGATGGGGGAACCAAAGGGATGAATGCTGTTAGTATTATTCGTGGACACCGGTTAAGAGACTAGAGATAATAA
>NZ_JUEI01000085.1:0-22658 GCF_000802655.2 Paenibacillus sp. IHB B 3415
TTCATTCTAGGAGGTGACGCCGAGGCGTCATGGAAGTTTATACAACAATCCTCCAATGCACCCGGGTATCACCCAATCAAAGTTGTAATCCGTACAACAATATGCTGATTCAGTCTAAAGTACGGTTTATTATAGAAGGAACTGGCCTGAAGTTTAGCTTTCGGGCTTTTTTTAATGGGATCGTATAATATGAAGCTGAGAGCCCGTCAGCAATTATAATGTGGAGGTGTGTGTAATGGCAGAACAGAAGTACAGAACGGAGGTAAGCATTGAACCTTGGGATGCCGGAGATTTCGGATTGCTGCAGCAATTGAATTCTCCCGAGATGACAGTGTTCCTTGGAGGACCGGAGACGGAGGAGAAGCTCCTGTCCCGTCATAAACGTTACTGTGAGATTGCCGGAACTGGAACAGGGAGAATGTTCAAGATCCTGTTGCAACCAGAGCTAGAAGTAGCCGGCAGTGTAGGTTACTGGGATCAGATTTGGCATGGGGAACCGGTGTATGAAATCGGATGGAGCGTGTTAACTGCTTTTCAAGGGCAAGGTATAGCTGCAGAAGCAACCGTTAAGGCCATAGCTATGATCCATTCAGAACAGAAGCACAAGTATATTCATGCTTTCCCCAAAATCAGCCACCCTGCTTCTAACGCCATTTGCCGTAAGCTTGGCTTCTCATTTATGGGTGAATGTGATTTTGAATATCCTTTAGGCACGATGATCCGGTGTAACGACTGGAGAATAGCTCCGGACCTGGAAGTTAATTTTTAATAGACATTTTCGTTAAAATAGTACATTACTGTACTTTTTAGGCGAAATCATAAATTGTATTATAAAGAGACTCAAGTATAATAATAGACATGAATTCATTTAAATGAAGGGTTAGCCAACTTGTTTGGTTGACCTTTTTTGGCGGAAGAATAATAAGCGTCTAGAAATGATCAGGAGGAGTACACAATGGAGATTACAGATGCCGCAAAGAGATACCACGAAAGAATGTTTCCGGGCTACGAATCCAAGCTTCTGGTAACAGATCCCGAGTTTATCGAGCGGTTTGATAATTTTGCGTTCGATGAAGTGGTCCATCAGGATGATTTGGATGACCGGACCCGTATGATGGCCATTCTATCTGTATTAATCGGCTGTCAGGGAATCGATGAGTTCAAAGCTATGCTGCCTGCAGCCCTAAACTTTGGCGTTACACCGGTGGAAGCCAAGGAAATTGTCTATCAGTCCGTCGCTTATCTCGGTATTGGCAGAGTTCTACCCTTCCTGCATGTGCTGAATGATGTATTGACTGCAGGAGGTGTGGAGCTTCCTCTACCGGGGCAGGCCACAACAACGATGGAAACGCGTCTTGAAGCGGGGATTCAGGCGCAGGTGGATATTTTTGGCGAGAGTATGCAGGAGTTCTGGAAATCAGGCCCGGAGGAGAGCCGGCACATCAATCAATGGCTTGCGGCTAATTGCTTCGGCGATTACTATACCCGGCAGGGACTGGATCTCAAACAAAGAGAGTTGATTACGTTCTGCTTCCTGTATGCCCAAGGCGGTTGTGAACCGCAGGCGACCAGTCATGCCGCAGCGAATATGAGGCTCGGAAATGATAAGGAGTTCTTGATCAAAATTATCTCCCAATGCCTGCCTTACATCGGTTATCCGCGCAGTCTGAATGCGCTGCGGTGTGTGAACGAAGCAGCAGCGAAATCATAGTGAACAGGAGGATTGAATGATTATGCACAAAAGAACATGGCTGATTACAGGCGTCAGCAGCGGGTTTGGTTATGTGATGACGCAGCAGCTCCTTGAGCAAGGGGACGAGGTAATCGTATGGCGGGCAGGTGGCCTTCCCGGGCAATTCGATGTATCACGCTACGAAGTTCGGCATTGAGGGCTTCTGTGAATCTGTGGCCCAGGAGGTCGCTGCTTTTAACATCGGGATTACACTTGTGGAGCCGGGAGGCGCCCGTACCGAATTCCGCTATGGCAGCGCACAGGTTGCTTCATTAATGCCAGAATATGAGGGGAATCCTGCGCACGGCTTTTTGAGCATGCTGGACGGTTCGAATGGACTGGCTCCCGGCGAGCCGGTGCGTATGGCTGCCCGTATTATCGAGAGTGTGGACGTAGAGCCTGCGCCGATGCGTATGGTGTTAGGCTCCCAGGCATTGGCCGCCACTCTTTCGACCCTAAAGCAACGTGTTGCTGATTTCGAGCAGCAGACCGACTTGGCTGCCTCTACGGATTTTCCAGCTGGTGAATAACCTGCACTGATCAGACAGAGATAAAACCGCTTGTAACCATTAACTTAGGAGGAATTACAATGGAGTATGTAACTTAAACAACGGAGTACAAATGCCGATTCTGGGCTATGGAGTCTATCAGATTTCAGATCAGGTGGAATGTGAGAAGTGTGTGCTGGATGCCATAAGTGTAGGCTACCGTTCCATTGATACCGCACAAGCTTACCGGAATGAGGAAGCCGTTGGCCGTGCTATTAAGAAGAGCGGAGTTCCCCGGGAAGAATTGTTTATCACAACCAAAGTATGGATCTCTAATGCAGGCTATGAACAAGCTAAAGCTTCTATTGAAGAATCCCTGCGAAAGCTGCAGCTGGATTATTTGGATCTGGTCCTGATTCATCAGCCGTTTGGGGATTACTACGGAACGTACCGTGCATTAGAAGAGCTTTATAAGGCCGGTACCCTTAGAGCAATTGGTGTAAGTAATTTCTACCCGGACCGATATATCGACCTTGTGCAGTTTACTGAAGTAGTGCCGGCTGTAAATCAGGTGGAGACCCATGTCTTCAACCAGCAGGTCAAAGCTCAGGAAATCATGGAGAAGTACCATACGCAGATTGAATCCTGGGGTCCTTTTGCCGAAGGGGAAAATAATTTGTTCACCAACACCACCTTACAAACGGTAGGCGATCAATATCATAAATCCACGGCCCAGGTGGCGTTGCGCTATTTGATTCAGAGAGGCGTGGTAGTCATTCCCAAAACGGTTAGCCGAAACAGAATGGAAGAAAACATGAATGTATTTGATTTCGGACTGACACCGGAGGATATGGCTCAAATCGCAGCACTCGATACAGGCGAAAGTGCATTTTTCTCCCACTACGATCCGCAAGTCGTTGAGAATCTCACTGGTTACGGGAAACAGGGTCTGGAATAAAATTTGTACGAAGCAGCGATGCTCCATTGAATAGCAGGTGTTCGAGGGCTGCCGGGATTTCCCGGTGGCCCTCTTTCGTATAAATAACATCAAAGCAAATCTTGCCGTTCCTATTCTACTAGGTTACAGTCAAGATTGTATAAGACGGTACACCGGATCTGTGATATAATCCTACTCTAAAATAAACGAGCAAAATTACTTCAAGAGGTGTAATCATGCGGTTTCATGAATTTTATATCGGACAAGTGTTTAGAACCAAATCTCTAACCTTATCGAAAGAGGATATCACCAGATTTGCCGGCGAATTTGATCCGCAATATATGCATCTGGATGAAGAGAAGGCAGCGCAAGGCCGATTCAACGGAATCATTGCTTCAGGAATTCAGACCTTGGCTGTGTCGTTTAAGCTGTGGGTGGAGACAGGCAGTTATGGGGATGAGGTTATTGCCGGAACTGCGATGAACAACATTAAATTCATGCGCCCCGTCTATCCGGGTGATGAATTGTATACCATGGTTGAAGTGACCGGGGTAGAAGAGAAGCGGAATGGAACAGGCCTGGTTACGGTGTTATTATCAACGTTCACCAGCTCAGACGATCAGGTTTTTGAGGGCGAGCTGTCTGTGCTGGTGAAGCAGTGAAATCTTTTATCCTCTTAATGCTCTGAAGAATTCACGGATGTCTTCCGCCAGAGGCGCGGGATCTTCCATGGCTGTGAAATGTCCGCCGCGGGGCATTGTCGTCCAGCGGGTGATATTCAGATTGCGGTCAGCCCATTCCCGGGGCGGCAAGGCGACATCTCCCGGGAAAATAGCTATTCCGGTGGGCACCTCAATACGCCCGAGAGGCGGCAGTGAATGCGTGTTCTCGTAATAGATATTCGCAGTTGAACCTGCTGTATTGGTAACCCAATAGATCATAATATTCGTAAGCAGTTCATCCTCGCTAAAGCTGTTCCTTAGGTTACCCTTGCAATCACTCCATGCATGGAATTTCTCAATAATCCAAGCTGCCAATCCTATAGGTGAGTCGTTCAGTCCGTAGGCAAGCGTCTGTGGTTTCGTCGATTGAATCGACATGTACCCGCCTTCATCAGCCATCCATTGCGAAGTATTCTTGATGTACAGGAGCTCTTCTTCAGTCAGCCCCGACTTATCCTGCACAGCCAGGAGGTTCCGGATTATACCGATGTCGGTAAGATGTATGCCGGTAAGAAGTTCAGGATGGTTGAATGCCAGATACCGTGTAACACCAGAGCCGATATCCCCGCCTGCCGCAGCGAATTTCGGGTAGCCCAGCTGTTCAGTCATTAGTCTGGCCCACAGCTCAGCAACATAGGCATTATTCACACCAGCGCGTTTCAGGCCATTAGAGAAGCCGAATCCGGGCACGGAAGGGACAATGACATCGAAGGAATCCTCGGGATTCCCGCCATAACGGGCAGGGTCCGTAAGCATAGGGATAATTTTCTCGTATCGGACAAAGCTGTCCGGCCATCCGTGCGTAAGGATAATCGGCTGCGGGTTAGGACCTTTGCCGCGCTCGTGCACGAAATGCAGATCGATTCCATCGACGTTACAGCGAAAATGTGACAAGCGGTTCAACTCGGCTTCTCTGGCGCGCCAATCAAACTGCTCCCGCCAATACGTAACGAGCGACCGTAAATAACCCTGATCCGAACCCCGTTCCCAGTCAGAACCCTCTAATGGATCGGGCCAGCGGACATGATCCAGTCTGTATTTCAGATCTTCAAGGATTTCATCAGACACATGGATTTGAAACCGTTCAATAGACATATTGCTCTCTCCTTAAGTGTATTAGCTACAGCAACGATATAATTATAATATATCTTTTCAAAATCATGAGGCAATGCCGTAAACAAAAGCTAAAGATAATAGAAACAAAAGAAACCTATACCACCTGGAGGGATGCTAAGCATGAACGAAATGAATCAGGAGTATATCGTGATATCCGGTGCAAGGGAGAACAACCTTAAGAACGTGTCCTTGCGGATCCCGAAACGGAAAATCACCATCTTCACCGGAGTATCCGGCTCCGGCAAGTCATCCATCGTCTTCGATACGATCGCTGCTGAATCCACGCGGCTGCTGAACGAGAACTTCAGCATGTTCGTGCGAACCTTCCTTCCGCGTTATCCGCAGCCGGATACAGACGGGATCGAGAACCTGAGCATGGCTGTTATTGTAGACCAGAAGCGGCTGGGCGGCGGTTCTCATTCCACGATGGGCACCATAACCGACATCTCGCCTATTCTCCGTCTGCTGTACTCCAGGGTGGGACAGCCCCGTGTAGGCGGAGTGAACATGTTCTCGTTCAACGATCCTCAAGGGATGTGTCCCGAATGTAACGGAATCGGCCGCAAGCTGGGGGTCGATATGAGCCGGGCCGTGGACATGTCCAAGTCATTGAATGACGGAGCCCTTATGCTGCCGGATTATGCAGTCGGCGGCTGGGATTGGAACATGATCGTGCAGGCCGGTGACTTCGATCTGGACAAGAAGCTGAGCGAATATTCAGAGGCGGAGCTGGAACAGCTGCTGTATGGCAAGGCCAGGAAAGTGAAGATGGATTTTGCCGGGAAGGCAACCAACATTACAGTAGAAGGTGTTATAGAGAAGTTCACGGGCAAGTATATCAAGCAGGATGTGAAGACCAAATCTGAGCGTACGCAAAAAATGGTTGCCCCGTTCATCACCGAAGGCACCTGCTCCAGCTGCCACGGGGCAAGACTTAGCCAGGCTGCGCTCAGCTGCCGGATCAATGGAAGGAACATTGCGGAGCTGTCCGCTATGGAAGTCGGGCAGCTTATACGCACCATCCGGGAGATAGAGGAACCTGCCGCAGCTCCGGTCGTCAAGTCGCTGGCGGAGCGGCTGCAGCATCTGGTCGATATCGGGCTGGACTACCTGACACTGGACCGTGAGACCGATACGCTGTCCGGCGGAGAATCACAGCGCGTCAAGATGGTGAAGCATCTAAGCGGCAGCCTGGTGGATGTGACCTACATCTTCGATGAGCCCAGCGTCGGGCTGCACCCGCGGGATGTCCACCGGTTAAACGAGCTGCTGGAGAAGCTCCGCGATAAAGGGAATACCGTCATTGTCGTTGAGCATGATCCCGATGTGATCAAGCTGGCGGATCATATTGTCGATGTCGGGCCTCACGCCGGCAGCCGCGGCGGTAATATTGTCTATGAAGGCAGCTTTCAGGGCTTGCTGGAATCAGGAACGCTGACAGGCACTCATATGAAACGTCCGCTTCAGCTGAAGCAGGATTGCAGAGCGTCTTCCGGCAGGCTGTCCATCCAGAATGCCTCTCTGCACAACCTGCAGAATGTAAGTGTGGATATTCCTACCGGAGTACTTACAGTGGTAACAGGTGTCGCAGGTTCGGGCAAAAGTACGCTGATTAATGATGTCTTCCTCAGTCAGCATCCGGATACGATCGTCATTGACCAATCGGCGATTGGCGTCTCAACACGCTCCAATCCCGCTACCTACACGGGGATTATGGATGATGTCCGCAAGGCTTTTGCCGCAGCCAATAAGGTGAATCAAGGGCTGTTCAGCTTCAACTCCAAGGGGGCCTGCGAGAATTGCCAGGGACTTGGTGTCGTGTACACAGACCTTGGTTTCCTTGACAGCGTGAAGCTGCCTTGCGAAGTATGCGGAGGCAGACGGTTCAAGGAGGAAGTGCTTGCCTACAAGCTGAACGGCAAATCCATTGCCGAGGTCCTGGAGATGACTGTTGAGCAGGCTCTTGAGTTCTTCCAGCTCAAAGAGGTGGTGCGCAAGCTTCAGGCTATGAGTGATGTGGGGCTGAACTATATTACACTCGGCCAGCCGCTCAGCACGCTCTCGGGCGGAGAATGCCAGCGCATTAAGCTGGCCAGCGAGCTGCATAAGAAGGGCAGCATCTATGTGATGGACGAGCCGACGACCGGCCTGCATATGTCCGACATCGGCCATCTCCTGGAGATCATGAACCGGCTGGTGGATGCCGGCAATACGGTGATCGTCATCGAGCATAATCTCGATGTGATCAGCCAGGCAGACTGGATCATTGATATGGGACCGGACGGAGGCAGCAAGGGCGGCGAGGTCGTATTTGAGGGCACACCTTCGCAGCTTGTTCTTGCGGAGCATTCGATTACGGGGAGATATTTGGCGTAGTTATCGTTTGGAACCCGCATTATATGCGGGTTTTTCTTTATAATGCTATAAATTATTATAGATAACTCCATCTTCAGAGCCAGAAATGAGATTGACCGTAGATAAATAGAAAGATACCATAGAGTTGATGCAATCACCTTTTCTTGGAAATGTGGTTATGTTAGACGTTAACACATGAAGTATAATTCTAATTCACTAAATAAATCGAACTTAAAAATGTCCTGCTCTTTAGAAGCCTACGCCTTCAAATCTATTGAGAGTAAGTAACTAATGTGGAGTCCATAGCAAATAACTGTACTTCGTACAGTTAAATCATGGAGATAAACCTGATTTGACGGTTTAATTGTATTCTGTACAACTAAAAATAGCGGAAAGTCTTCTCTTACGAAATATGATGATTCTAATTGTAGAAAATACAATTAAAACACTCTCAACGCAATAATCGATCGCTTTAGTTGTACATAATACAGTTAAAGCTTACGTGCATGCTCGTTACGGTCAGCCTGCAGTTCAAGCAGGGAATAGGAGGAGTGATAATGTCTAATTACATTGTAAAAATCATACCAAAGCATGAGAAAACCATCCCCGGCGAAAAAGAGAGAAATGCAATTAAAAATCAAATGAGATTAATGACCGTTAACAAAGAAATAAGTGAACAGCTATATAATGAAGTAACATTTATAGATAGTGGATCGAATTTTGAAGGGATTAGATGCAATCATTGTATGACGTATTTAGAACCCGATTGGTGGGCTGAGCAAATGGATACAAAAAGCTCCAACCAGTTTAATGATTTATCAATAATTTCACCTTGCTGCGCCTCGGCCGTATCATTAAATGAATTGTATTATATTTGGCCGATGGGTTTTGCAAAATATGTTATTGAGATCATGAATCCCGAAGAAGATGAAGTGATTAGGATTGAACAATTCATAGAAAATATAAACTACAAATTAATAAGAGCGCATTACTAGAAATCCCAAAGTAAATATAGAGGTGATACAACATTAAACTACTCTTTATCTGCAGCCGGAATAAGTGGCGCAGTTTGACTGCTGAGAAGATTTTTGACCGATATAACGGTTACGAAGCAAGGTCGGCAGGCACGGAAGAAGGAGCAAGAATAAAGGTGACCGAAGGACATATCGGATGGTCGGATCTGATATTCGTAATGGAGAAGAAGCATACAAGAAGGCTAAGGGACAAATTTGCAGACTCCCTAAGGAACAAACAGGTAATCTGTCTTGATATCCCGGACGACTATAGATTTATGGATGAAGAACTAATAGAAATCCTGAAATCCAGAGTATCCGAATATATTGAAGTTCCTGAATAAAGCAAATACAGAATGAAGTGGAATCGTTGAAAGCGTGAGGTGAGCAAATGGACAGAATAGCCAATATCAGATCCGAAGAGAAGAAATATCATGATGACTGTTACGATACATACGACTTATTCGAGCCAGGGTCCTGGCTGCACAGACCCGTTAAGACGGTGATCAGCCTTTTAGAGGAATATAAGGAGCGGGAATACTTAAGTGTGCTGGATTTAGGATCGGGGATTGGCCGGAACAGCATGCCTATCGCTGAATCTATGAAATATAGGGATGGTAAAGTAGTGTGCGTTGACCTGCTGGAATCGGCTATAGATAAACTGAATAGCTACAGTAAGGAATATGGAGTTGAACAATACATAGTGGCAAGGTTATCCGATATTGAACAGTTCACCATTGAACCAGATGAGTATGATATTATCGTAGCCGTATCTTCTTTAGAGCATGTCAGTTCAGAGCAGGCACTGGAGCGGAAACTGCAGGAAATGAACGCCGGAACGAAACGAAATGGAGCGAATTGTATTATTATCGCGTCGAACATTCGTGAAGTTAACCTCGCAAAAGCGGAAGAACTCGATCCCATGTTTGAAGTGAATCTAACTACTGCAAGAATGTTCGAGCTGCTGGATCAGCAGTATGCCGGCTGGAAAGTTGAGCAACGCTTCGTAAAACCGCTGGAATATGAAATCAGCAGAAAAGGTGAACCTGTTAGGCTGACTTCGGATTATATAACGTTTGTGGCTAAGAAGAGCTGATCTCATGGGGATCGGCTTTTTATTTTGAACGCTGACTTGCAAGAGAAATTTCATTATTTCTGTCCAACTGTGACCCTACGCACCACCCCTTCTGTTCAATCGTCTACATTAAAAGTATACGGTTGAGTTGTTTCATAAACTTCCGGAATTTGATTTGAATCCTCCTTTTTGTGTAGCAGCCGTAATAGAATGAGGTTGCTGATAAGGATTATCAATCAAACATTGGAGGTTAACAAAATGAGTACACAATTCAAACAAATCGCCGGGGATACTTACTGGGTAGGCAAAATAGATAACCGTCAGGTTCCATTCCACCGCCTGATTCTGGCCAAAGGAACAACCTATAATTCCTATCTGTTAAAAACGGGCAAGCCGACCGTGATTGATACAGTAGATATGGAGTTCGGCCGTGAATATGCCGAGTGTCTCGCCGGCATGATTGACCTCATGGATATTCATTACATCGTAATTAACCATACGGAGCCCGACCATTCCGGCGGCCTGGCAGCCCTAGCATCCCAGGCTCTAAATGCCACAATCGTGTGCACCGAAATCGCTGTGCCGGAACTGCAGGAAATGTATAAGCTGCACAGCCGGAACTTCCTGGTCGTTAAAGATGGCGATACGCTGGATATCGGCGGGAAAACTCTGCTGTTCAAAGAAACGCCGTACCTTCATACTGCCGAGACGATGATTACGTATTGTATCGAGGATCAGATCCTGTTCCCCTGCGATATCTTCAGTACACATGTAGCTGTGGAGAATCTGTTCAGTGATGAAGCGGGATTTGATATCACCGAAGATTACAAGGGTTATTATGCCGCCATTATTCATCCGCACAGAAGATATGTAAGAACACTGCTGGAAGCGGTCAAGGATCTGGATATCCGCATGATTGCCCCATCCCATGGATTCCTGATCCGGGAGGATATCCCTAAATTCATTGATCTGTACGCCACGATGAGCCGCGAAACGACTCAAGGTAAAAAAGCAGTCATCGTATATACCACCATCAAGAACAGCACGAAGAAAATGGCCAAAATCATCCAGGATTGCCTGCAGGAGAATAATATCGGAACGGAAGTCTGGGATGCGGATAAAAGCAGCACTGCGGATATTCTGAACAGCATTGCTTCTGCAGACGCTGTCTTTATCGGCAGCTCTACTAAGTATGCGGACATGATCGGGAACCTGGAGGATGTGCTGAAGGAACTGCAGCATATGAATCTGGAAGGCAAACTTGCGGCATCCTTTGGCTCATACGGCTGGAGCGGGGAAGCCATCGAGGTCATTCAGGACTATCTGAACGGAACGAATATGACCGTGCAAAGCACTTCGGAGGTCATCAAAACCACGGGCATGACACATGTTGAGTTCCCGGTAAGAGTAAGATTCTCCCCTAAAGAGCCAGAGAAGGTCCAGAAAATTAAAAATGCGGCTGAATTTGTATCGGATCTGCTGCTGAGCTCAATCTAGGGAGGAGGAATAACTCATGACGAAGCATTATGTAATCGTCGGCGGAGGCGTCTCCGCCGTCCATGCGGCCAAAGCAATCCGCGATCAGGACGCGGAAGCGGAAATTTCGATTCTCGGAGAGGAAAGCGGGCTTCCGTATAACCGGATTAAGCTGACCAAAGGCCTGTTCACCGACCTGCACAGCGAGAAGGTACTGATCAAGAAAGAGAAATGGTATCGTGATAACCGTATAAACGTCAAGACGTCAACCCGGATCACCTCGATCCAGCCGGATTGCCGGATGGTAGAGACAGAGGACGGTCAGCGTGTGGAGTATTACAAGCTGCTGTTGTGTATGGGCGCGAGGAACCGTGCACTCTCTATTGAAGGTGCCGGACTTCATAATGTCCACACTATCAGAGACATGAACGATGCGGACCGGTTGAAAAATAGCCTGCAGGATGGCAGCCGCGTAGCCGTAATTGGCGGAGGCGTGCAGGGCATCGAGACGGCTTGGGCCTTGTTCGAAGCAGGGTACGAGGTAACCGTGATCGAAGCAGCCCCGTCCCTGATGGGCAGACAGCTGGACGGGCACTCCTCCAGCCTGCTTAAGGAGACTCTGGAACAATCCGGAGTGAAGGTGATCCTGCAAGCAGGGGTAACCTCTATTACGGGTACAGACTATGTTACCGGGATTACGCTGGACGATGGTTCTAACTTCCCGTGTGACCATGTTGTATACTCTATCGGAATTGTCCCGAACACGGCGATTGTAAGCGGATCGGCTATTCAAGTCCGGAACGGCATTATTGTAAACGAACAATTGCAAACCAGTGATCCGAACATCTTTGCTGCCGGTGATGTTGCTGAAATTAACGGGCATGTTGAAGGACTATGGGGCGGCGCAATAGAACAGGGAAGGATTGCCGGCAGCAACATGGCTGACAGTCTGACCGTTTACCGCAGAGCGGTTCCGGTTACTTTGTTTAATGCTTTTGGGATCTCTCTGTTCTCCATTGGCAACACAGATGAACGGCAATGCGATGTGGCGGTAAGCGGTGAAGAGAATGGCGCCTATACACGAATATTTGTCAAAGATAATACAATCACCGGTGCGTTATCCTGGCAAGGAGCCGCTGCCTCCCTGACGTATAAGTCGGCTGTAGAACAGGGGATCAGCCTGACCGGAATTCATCTTGCCGGCAATAACATAGAAGCCATTATGGCTGAAGTACAATCCCGATTGAACTAAAAAACAACCTATTAGGAGCTGAGAAGAATGAAGAAATACATCTGTACACCCTGCGGCTATATCTATGACCCGGCAATAGGCGATCCTGATGAGGACGTAGCCGCCGGCACCGCATTTGAAGATTTGCCTGAGGACTGGGTATGTCCGGTCTGCGGAGAGGATACAAGTCACTTCGTAGCGGTTGAAGATAAGAAATCTGTTACTCATTAGAGTAAGCAGCTTCTAAAAACTACATTTCAGGGGGAACGGTATGAAAGAGCACTCCTGCCAGCACGCCGCAGAACCTTGTACACGCAAGGTACCGATTTTTGCTGCATTGACGGACGATGACCTCAATCGCATTAGCGCCATGATTAAGCACCGCAAGTTTACCAAAGGTCAGCCGTTAATTCTTGAAGGGGCGCCGTCAGATACGCTGTACATTATTCAACAGGGGCATGTGAAGCTATCCAAAATGACTCCTGAAGGCAAGGAACAAATTCTACACATCCTGACGAACGGGGATTTTTTCGGGGAACTCAGTATTTTTAACAGTGATGAGGTTAGCAATTTTAACGCATATGCTTTGAAAGACACTAATATTTGTATGCTGACCCGGAATGATATGGAGCAGTTAATGACAGATAATCCGGATATCTCTCTCCGGCTGCTGAAAAGTGTAACCAAAAGACTCGCCCACACGGAGAATCTGGCGCAGAGCCTGGCGACCAAAGATCCGGAGATCCGGATTGCCTGCATGATCATGGAACTCAGTGACAAATACGGCAAGCGGCATGGCAGCCGTATTCATATTGATCTTCCGCTGTCCCGTGAAGAGCTGGCTAGTTATGTCGGGGTGACCCGCGAGACCATTAGCAGGAAGTTCTCCAGGTTTGAAGATTCGGGCCTGATCAAGCTGATTGGTAACAAGCAGATGGTGCTCATGGATCCGGCCGGTGTGGAGAAGTATATGGGAAGTTGAATCATAATAAAAGCGGCATTTCCACCATTAGATAATGGGGAGATGCCGCTTTTGAATACCCGGATTAGTTAATATAGGGTCATATCGCAGCGGAAATACAGTAGGGGTGATCTGACTCACATCAATCGTTACGGAACGCCTCATCCAGCAGCATGATCTCTGCTCTTCTGCTGACAGCCTGATTCCCCAGCTTAACATCAATGATGAAGTCATTGCTCAGCATCTGGCGGTACCGGGCGATAATGTCCTCTTCCGGCAATTCAGCCATCTGTTTCGTTTCCGGCGGGATGACCTGTATTCCGGACTGCTCAATTTGCTTAATATTGCGTTTAATATCAGCAGCAAGCTTGCTTAACGTACTGTCGCTTCTTGCATTCTCCAGATCCACCATACCCGTACCATCCTCCGTATAAAAGTGCTTGTTGACTGCTGCCAGGGCCGCGTGGGAGATATGGAAGGCCTTCATATTGGGTTCGATTATATAAGTAAGACCTGCCTGCTCAAGTAGTCCGGCAAGACGGTTTACTCTTTCGGTCGTCTGTCCATTGATTTCACCAAATATAGTCCCTTGCCCAGGCTCCGTTCCAAACTGGGCGTAGAGCACACCATCTTTGAGGTCTCCGCCAGCACCCGGGAAGCCCGGAAGCAGCCGCTCGCCTACGATTTCAAGCCAGGAGTCATAACCAATCGTGTTGGTCAACGTAATAATGGTTTGGCTTCTGTTATTCTTAATCGCCTCAAGAGCAGACTCCGCCTGATCATACCGGACCGGAACAAAGATGAAATTATAAATGTCTTCGTCATCCAGCTCCGCAATTACCTTCACCGGAATTTGCTGTATCGTGCCATTCTCATTGTATCGCAGACCCTTCTTCTGGAGGGCTTCCAGCCGCTTGCCCCGGGCCAGTAAGGTAACGTCAAGTCCTGACCGGGCGAACCGGAGTGCGTACACACTGCCAATCACTCCAGCGCCAACGATTAATATTCTGTCTGAATGTATATTCAAGTTCATCTGTCCTTTCAGTTAGCTAACACGCATTGTTTAAACAACACATGTCTGATACGATTGATGATAGTCCGGCATCCTGTTGATTTCAATCGGCAGACTCAGGGATAAGTCGGTTAAACAACATAGATTAAGATTTGATGTCTAAGCAGGGGGAGTTAGCGATGGTTAACCAGATAGATCCAAGGGTTGTGCGCACAGGGCAGCTGATTAGAGAAGCCTTCCGGGAGTTGCTGCGGCTGAGAAGCTTCGATTCCATTACTATAAAAGATATCGCAGAGAGAGCTACCATTAACCGCGCCACATTTTACACCCATTACGAGGATAAATATGCGTTGCTGGATGAAATCATCGAACAGGCTTTCCGCAAGATGATTCCCGGACCCGTGGAGCATGCGCTGGAGTTCACAGATGAAATATGTAACGAGCTGATCCTGATGACCTACCGGTATATTCTGGATTTTTATGAGATCTGCCGGATGGATTCCAAATCGATTGCAACGCTGGTAGACGAGAAGATCAAGCAGCTGCTGCAGCAGATTATTGAGCGCATTTTTGTAAAAGGAGATCATCCCCATACCGCAGACCCCAATCAGACAACAATCCTGGCGGCCATGACAGGGTCAGCAATCTATAGCGCAGCGTATCAATGGTTCAAAGCCGGGGACAAGGAACGGATGGATCTGCTTGTTGATCTGGTACGCCCCTATGTGATGAACGGTCTGGGATTATCATAAGTAAGATGAGAATGGAGGAATAACCTGATGCAATGAGTGTAGTAACGGCATTATTCCGGGAGATACTGGAGGAATCAGGAATAACGAAGGATGAGCTGCGGCTAGTCAAGCATTTGAAGACGTATCTGTACTACGCGGCGTATAAACAACAACATCATGAAAGACATGTGTATCAGTTAGAGTTAATTCAAGAGCGCCCGGCCCGGTGGGAACATACTATAGAAGCATCCGGAGAAGATTCGGGTCTAACCTTTGAATATTTCTGGATTCCGGTACATGAGGCTGAACTCGCCGGCGGGCAGGGAGACGGTTTAGAATTATGCTGTTAGATTGTGCGTTAATTAAAAATGTGGATTTCAATCACCCTAACTGTTAATATAATAATATTTGCAAAAGTTAAGGTTACAGGAAAATGAGGACGACGGAATGAAGAAGATTGTCAGTCATAAAGCTTATTTTATAGGAATGCATGTACTAATGTTTATACTCTTATTTACAACACTATACGCTTCCTTCCCGACCATCCGGGTTAAAGTGAAAGAAATCATCGATCCGGCGGAAAAAGTATATACGATCGCCCACCGTGGTGCGTCCGGATATGCTCCAGAGAACACGATACCGGCCTTCGAGCTGGCGCGTGAAATGGATTCCGACTCGATTGAGCTGGATATCCACCTGACCAAGGATCAGATTCCTGTTGTCATCCACGATGATACAGTCAACCGCACGACCAATAGCAAAGGGTATGTAAGGAACATGACGCTGGAGCAGATCAAACAGCTGGATGCCGGGTCGTGGTTCAATAAGGCGTATCCGATGTTTGCCAGAGAAATATATGCAGGGACCACCATCCCCACCCTCGATGAGGTATTCGAAACCTTCGGTAAAGAGATCAGCTATGTCCTTGAAATCAAGGAATCAACGCCAAAGATTAATATTGAAGTCCTCTTGAATGAATACATTAAGAAATATGATCTGGAAAAAGTAGTGGCTATCCACTCTTTCAGCGCAGCCAGTCTGCGGAAGTTCCATTCCATCAACCCGGATATTCCGCTGTACCAGCTTGTATGGAATGATTATACCTCGGTAAGACTTACCGAAGCTTATCTGGCGGATGTGAAGTCATATGCTGTTGGCATCAGCCCGAATTTCCAGGGGACCAGCGCGTCTTATGTGGCGCAGATAAAGCGGGCGGGACTTAAGGTCATGCCCTATACCATTAATTATCAGCTCAATATGGATAAAGCTTATTCCTGGGGTGTAGATGGAGTCTATACCAATTTCCCTGACCGTTTCCATGAAGTCATTGAGACGAACAGGAAGAACGCGAACTGGTAAAATGCGAATTTCTCATTTCATAGCACAGGGTCCAATTCTTGTTCTTTACGGAGGACAAGAATTGGACCCTGTGTGCATATTGGACAAGAAGAGCAGGTTCCTTACAACGAACTAAACACAATATTACGCAGCTTGCGAGTGACCGGCAGTGTGCCGGCATCTTTTTTCTGGATCATGAACAGGAAGGTCAGGCCGTCCTGCGGACTGTTGGTGAAATAAGCTCCAAGCCAGCCGTCCCAGCCGTATTCACCCTGGCCGCCGATCACTCCGGCTTTTCCGGTGTCTTTCAGGATACGCATCTGGTTGCCATAGCTATATCCCTGCAGGGAATGCCAGGTATCGAAGCCTTTTTGCTGCCAATCGCTTAGAACAGCTGTAGTCATATATTGAACGGTTCTAGGCTTGAGCAGCTGAACGCCTTTCAAGCTTCCCTGGTTCATCAGCATGGTGGTGAACTTGGCGGCATCGTCAATCGTTGAGACAAGGCCCGCTCCGCCTGACTCGTATGCCGGTTCCCGGTCCATATGATGGTAGATGCCCAGATGGCTCTCCGCATACAGCTTCAAGCCGCCTTCGCCGTCCTCCTGGTAGACTCTGGCCAGGCGGTTTCTTTTGTCTTCAGGCAGCCAGAAGCCGGTATCCTGCATTTGCAGCGGGCTGAATATTTCCTTCTGCAAAAATTCGCCGTACCGCATGCCGCTAACCGCTTCCACAATGGCTCCCAGAACATCCGCTGATGTCCCGTACTGCCAGAACGAACCCGGCTCGAACGAAAGCGGGCCTTCACCCAGACGGGTGGCGAATTCCATGGTGCTCATCCGGTTATCGCCGTGCAAGCGGCTGTCCAGCTCCTGGAACAAAGCCTCCGTATGCAGAGCGGCTTTGTCTGTTCCTCCTCCGTATACCAGTCCAGAGGTCATATTCAGCAGATCATGAATGACAACCTCCCGGCTGACAGGCACCAGTGCTCCGTTCTTTTCGACCAGCTGGTTCTTGAACCCTGGAATATAACGGCTTACCGGATCGAACAAATCGATCTCTCCGCGCTCAAGCAGCAGCATGATGGCGGCGGATGTAACCGGTTTCGTCATGGAGTATAAACGGAAAATCGAATCCCTGGCGATAGGACGTCCCGCTTCGACATCGGCTAAGCCGTCTTCGTGATAGAACACCTCCCGGCCGTCCTTGATGACCATCAGGTTCGCACCTGCGATTTCCTGGTTGCCGATACTTGCTCTCAATGTTTTTTTCAATAAGCTGGTTGTGTTTGAATCTAGCATGTTTCTAAAGTCTCCTTTTCCGGATAAGTTCCCTAAGCCAAATCAGATATTGTCATTACACTATTAAAAATATTAAACTCTTTTGGACAGGTTGTATAGAGGCCATGGATATCAACTACAATAGTTACTATAGACAATAGTGGAAGGACGACCCGGATATGAATGTAAAAGTGTATACTCTGAATGCGTTTGCCAAAAACGGTGGCGGCGGTAACCCCGCCGGGGTAGTGCTGGATGCCGGACTCATGAACGATGCGGAGATGCAGCGGACAGCCACGGAGGTCGGTTTTTCAGAGACAGCTTTTGTGGAAAAGTCCCTGCTCGCCGATTATAAGCTCCGCTATTTCACTCCGGCCAGTGAGGTGGACCTGTGCGGACATGCAACGATTGCTGCATTTTATCTCATGCACACCATGAAGATGGTCGGGGAAGGGACCAGTACTCTGGAGACTGGGGCCGGAATCCTTGAGGTCAGCATTAGCCGTGAAGGCGATGTGTATCTGTCACAGGCCCTGCCCCAATTCTATGATATCCTTCCCAGGGAAGAAATTGCAGCATCACTTAGAATTAGCGCGGACGATTTAGCAGGAGAGCTGCCCATTCAGATCGTATCTACAGGCTTGCGGGATATTCTGATTCCTATTGGGAGCAGGGTGCTTCTGGCCGGCATTCAACCCGATTTCAATGCCATAGCCGCGATCAGCAAAAAATATGAGGTTATCGGCTACCACCTGTTCACAATGGATACTTCGGACGCTGCTGCAGCTGAATGCCGGAATTTCGCTCCGCTGTATGATATTCCCGAGGAGAGTGCAACCGGAACCTCTAACGGCGCATTGCTATCTTATTTGTACAAATACGGGCAGCTCTCTGGACAGCAAGCTCAGCATACGATGTTCCGGCAAGGCTACACGATGCACTGTCCGTCTGAGATTAAAGCCGGTTTAAGTCTTAATTCTGAGGGGGAGATTATCCGGGTTCAGGTAGGCGGGGTTGCCGCCGGTATAGAGCACAGAAGTATCGTAATCTGAATATCTGGTACACTTGGTGGCACACTGATTATAGGCATAATAAACGCAGTCTCTCTTTTAACCCTTTCCAGATTTCTTCCGGCGCTTCCTTAAGTCTGATATCCCCGCCCAGGAAAAGCAGCCAGTTTATGATTTCCGCCAGTTCTTCGGGCATATCCGCATGGATATACGTCTTGAGAATGGCTGTGCTCTGATAAGGATTCGTATAGGAGAGCGATACCTTCAATGGATGATATTTTTTGAATTGGGCAATCGCCTTGGGGCCAAGTTCAATGACAAGGTTGATTTCTTCTTCCTGACTGTTCAGTTTTTCCAGGATCTTTTTCCTGCTTAATCTTTTTTTATCCGGATTTAGGACAACATCGGTGACTTGGTCCACAGGAATAATCCGCTTCCTTTCATCGTTTAAGTCGAAGGCCTCAATCAGCCAAAAGCTTTTCTCACGATAGAGGCGTAAGAGATAAACGGGATAAACCTGGAGGAGCTTCGCTTCTTCGCTGGTAATCAGCAAATAGCGGTCCACCAGGAGGGTCTGGATCAGCTTCTCCAGCATGGGGTGGGGGAGATCAGACAGATCAAGCAGGTCAGGATTATTCGGGTTGGTCCCTTCAAACAGCAGGATTTGATTCAGAAGAAACAGGTCCTCCTGCTGGTTCTCCGAGAGGAGGCCCAATAATTTCTCCGTTAAAGACTGACGGCTCTTGAGATAAGGGAGCTGCCCGTTTCTTGTAGCCATGAAGGCAATGAACAGGGCTTTGAGCTCATTATCTGTAAACCGGACCACGGGAAGGACAGAGTTGCGCATCACAGAATACCCGCCATCCCTTCCAACTTCAGCGACAAGCGGCATTCCCAATGCCTCAATTTCCCTGATGTCCCGAATCGCAGTCGAACGGGAGATGTTAAATTCCTGCATGATTTCAGTAATAGTAAAGTGGGCCCGGTTGTTAATATACCGCATGATGACATTAACCCGTTCAACTTTTTTCATCGCGTCTCCTAAACAGTTTCATTTTATGACATGATTTAAGGCTATCATATACATATCAAGACAGGAAGACAAATTTAAACTACAAAGGATGGCTGCGAACATGGCAAATTACACGTTAGAGGAAAAAGACAGCTTCATCGTTATAGGTTTAGGTACGGAGCTTAAGAGCGATTACACGGACTATGCCGGTATTAACAAGGAAAAGTCTGACTTCTGGCAGGCTGTCAGTGAAGATGGAAGGCTCGATACTTTGAAGGCAATGGCCGTCAACGACTATATTTTTGCCGTGAGTGAAGCGGTGAACAGCAAAATGATGTATTATGCGGGTGTCATGACCGAAGCAGCTGCGCCGGAAGAGGCCAGAGTTATCCAGTTTCCTAAGGGGAAATACCTGGTGGTTAGAGGAGAAGCGGCAACGGCTGATGAATTGAATAATCAGCTGGCCGGAATTGCTTTTGGTCAAGCCCTGCCGGAAGCGAAGGATTTCGCCTATGTGGGCGGGCCCAATACATCGGTTGAGATGGGACAGCAGGACGGACAGGTCGTAGGTGAAATGTGGATTCCTGTTGTAAGTAAATAACGGGCATAAAAGGAGCGATGGAAATGTCTTATATCGTTGATTTCAAAGAGGTATCTGCGGCGGGGTTGGAGTCCTCACCTGTTGTTGATGCACTGGCAGGGCTGCGGGCGAATGAAGCGCGTTACTTCATGAATAAATACAAGCATGAGTTCACGGTTGTCCCGGCCAGCGAAAGTCAGGAGACCCTGGATTATGTGAATGGAATTCTGAAAAAAGAACGTGATCTTGAATTCTCGGCCAAGCCTCTGGAGACCTCGCGGTTTCAGGTAGAGAATATTCAGTTTGCTTACGTCTTTTATGAGGACGGTCTGGCGCTTAACGTGATGTATACCGTGGATGATCCCAAGAAGCGGGCTGTCGGATTCAAGCTCTCTGAGGGCATGGAGATTCCCAAGGAGCTGGAGACAAAGTTCAAATTCGCCAGACAGAAGTCTAAGCTGGCCGGAACGATCCGGGGCTCGTTCTTCGTCATCAAAGGCGAATACTGAACCTGGTGGTAAAGCTGTGACTGAACTGTTAGAGATAGGTTTTCGCCTTATCGGGTTAATAATAGGTACGCATTTGGATATCCTATTCCCATAACCCGGAAGAAACGAGGCGATAAGCATGTCAACATTGGATAAAAGTCATCAGGAGGCTGTCGAGACGGTCAGAGACCTTATCAAAGGGATTGATACAGCGATGTTCACGACGATCTCACCCGAAGGCCTGGTATCCCGTCCCATGAAGACGCAGGAGGTTGAGTTTGACGGAGACCTGTGGTTCCTGACGAAGAAGGACACCAGCAAGTTCGATGAGATCCTCCATGATCCGAGGGTTAATGTTGTGTACGCTGACAAATCCTATGTCTCCATCCGCGGAACCGCGAAGATCGTGGAGGACCTGGAGAAGAAAAAAGAATTCTGGAGTGCAGGCTATAACACGTTCCTGAAGACCACCTATGATGACCCGAACGTGATCCTGATTCAGGTGCATGCCGAAGCTGCTGAATACTGGAAGAGCGGTAATCTGGCCGAGATGGCGACTTATATGTTCAAACGAATCACCAATCAGGATACGGAGAAGTCGGATCTGAACAAGACGGTTGAATTGGAATAGCTGGTTTGATAAAAGATGCCCCGCGCCGCTGGAGGATTCCGGCTGGTGCGGGGTGTTTTTTTTGCTGATCTTTAATAACGTGAGGGCGGGGGAAAGACGTTGCCGTTCAATTGCTGGCGGAATCCGCGGAATCAGCGGAATCCGTTAATTCCCCACCTCGACCACACGTTTTTTAAAGTTGAAGGCTATTAATACTTCTTTTGTAATCTCTATTTTAAACGGCTCTAATTTCCCATTAACAAATGCATATCTAATGATTGCATCCCCTAAATAATTACCTGTTGAAATCTGAATGGGTAGCTCCGCAATAAGCTGATTATCCTTTATTCCAAATCTCAATATATTCTGAACCGTCGGTTGCTCAAACCAATCGTTTGAATCGCTCTCACTGAATTCAAATAAGTGCTCCTGACCATCAACTGAAACTGTATACTGTCGAATTTCCTTATCTGTTTTTAGATCAACTTTAAGATTGCTTAGAACGAATTCTCTTGGATCTGAAACTGATATTTCTGTAAAATCTGATTTAAGCACATGCACTTCCGAATCATGTACTCCAGTCCCTGCGCCTTTTGTCAGAACAATGACAATTTCATCTTCTCCATCTGCATCTAAATCAATGACCGATATTTGAGGATAGAAGGAGGGGTTCGTTACATTGATCCAATTGAATGTTTTCGTTTCTCCATTTATTACAACATCTAATGACGAAAATATGTCTTTTTGTGCTTTTTCTTGAACACCATAAATAGCAATTTTCTTATCTGAAGTCTCGGATAGTAGTGTATTGGGAATTGATGTAGCTGGTGTTGACGCATTTCCATCAATCTTTTCCGGACTTGAAGACTGATTATTTGCCCCACATCCGGATAACAAAATAGCTCCTATCATTGTGACAATCATGATTTTTTTCAAAAATATATCCTCCATTTACATTTTTTTAAGTATATACATTCTTATAATCCAATAAGTTTAAAAAATGTATTTTGTTTTTTTAAAAAAAGTAACATTTCAATTTACGCTTACTTGTAATTGCCAGAAAAGATGGCTGTTTTTCCGCCTTAGAGCCGGTATGTAAAAAGAAAAAGACTTTCCCCTGAAGGAAAGTCCTTTTAGTGTGTACGATAGAGAATCTAACCTCAGCCCCAACCGACACCATGCCCCATTGTGGTAAGTGTAGTCATAATAGGAGTCGCAACAACTGATTCGATACCGGTGAATGGGGAGTTTTAGGTAAGGAAGGAAGGATGGAGTAAGGAAGGATGGAGTAAGGAAGGAAGGAAGAAGTAAGGAAGTACTGTAAGCATAAATGTTGTACGTTTTACAACTTTGATTCCTGGATTGCCGGGTGTTCGGGAGGATTGTTGTATGAAATACAAGAATATTCCACCAAAGTCGCTTGAAAAAGGAAAAATGCTGCATTTTTATACGAAAATAAACGTAGGCTTTAGTAGGCATGAGCTTAGCATG
>NZ_JUEI01000086.1:0-22323 GCF_000802655.2 Paenibacillus sp. IHB B 3415
AGTGGATAAGGGCTGTGGTGTCCGTAAGGGTCAGATTTGGCTTGTATTTGGACCCGGAGAGATGGCATTTTGCCCCTCATTTCCACTTCTTCCCTTCGGGGCGGAATCAGAGGGATTTATACGTTTAATTTGGTGCTATGAGCCACTTTCGATGGATTCAGAGGGATCCCTCTATCTCCCACCATCAGATTCCCGTCACGGTTACTAAGCATCATCAAGTCCAAAAAGACCGGAAAGCCTAAAAACGGCCTCCCGGTCCTTCCTGTATACCATTTAATCCCCCGCTTCCGCAGGGACTTCCGGTTCCTTTTCCCAGCGCTGCTGGACAAACAGCTGATAGAGCTTGACCGTTATAATCTTCAGCATCATATAGACAGGAATAATCAGCAGGATGCCGATAATTCCGCCGAAATCGCCTCCGGCCAGGACCAGAATGATCGTCGTCAGCGGATGGATATCCATGCTTTTCCCGAAGATATAAGGCGCCACCAGGTTATCCTGAATTTGCTGCGCCACCAGCACAACCACGATCGACCAGATGGCCGTGGACGGCGACTCGATCAGACCGAAGATGAAGATCGGCACGGTGGACAGAATCGCCCCGATAAACGGGATGAAGTTCATCAGCACAGCCACTAGTGTCAGCAGCAGCGCATACGGCAGCCCAATCAGCAGAAAACCAAAATACATCAGAACCCCCAGCGCCAGATTGACCAGCACCCTCCCGACGATGAAGCTGCTCATCACCCCGTCGATTTCAGCAACAACGGACGCCCCCTCCTCATGATACCGCTTTGGAAAGAAGCTCACGAGCTTGTCGCCGAACTTCCCGCCTTCCTTGAGCATGTAGAACAGCAGGATCGGAAAGGTAAAGAGTACAATGGCGAAATTGGAGACAAAGGAGAATAGCCCCGACACATAGACCGTCAATAGCGAAAAGCCTTTATTCAAATAATCCATCAGCTGGCTGGCCGGATTCATATCCGCAGGAATCAGCTTCGACAACAAATCGCTGTCCTCCAGCTTCGTCAGCTGCTCTCCCACGGCATTGAATACGCCAGGCATATTATTAGCCAGATTCACCAGTTGATTCTGCAGCGACGGCCAGACACCTACCGTGAATCCCAGCAGCAGCACCGCGATAACCAGATAGACCAGCAAGATAGCGACTGTCCGGTTCAGCCTGCGGGAGGCCAGGTAATCAATCAAGGGACGCAGCAGATAATAGAAGAAGACGGCCAGCATTAACGGCACAATGACAACACTGAACAGCGAGATAACGGGCGAGAAAATAAAGTCCACCAGTGAGCTTACATAGATAATTCCCAGCACCAGCAGCACTGCAATACAAATGCGGATAAACAAATTCAATTTGGCCATGAGTGACTCCCGTTTTCATATTTGAACCGGCGGTTCTTTTCCCTATAATATAGTGCTTCATTCTTAATTCAGACTAAATCGAGTCTAAAGAAAAGCTAAAGATTTTGTCTTTAGCCTTTTTTTACATTAGAATGATGGGGAAACGCGGTCAAATCCGACAACCTTTGGAGTGAAACCATGATAAAGATCCTTGTTGTAGAAGACGATAAGCATGTACGCAAGCTGATGAACGCTGTCCTGAAACGGGAAGGTTATGACGTGGTAACGGCTGAGAATGGAAGAGAAGCTCTGGAGGTTCTTGAAGTCCAGCATATCGATCTGATTATTCTGGATATTATGATGCCGGAGATGGACGGGTACGAATTTGCCGAAGAGCTCAAGGAAGCGGACAATCGAATTCCCATCCTTATGGCCACAGCCAAACAGCTTCCTGAGGATAAGAAAAAAGGCTTCCGGCTCGGAACCGATGATTATATGACCAAACCTGTAGATACAGAAGAAATGCTGCTGAGAATCCAGGCCCTTCTCCGCCGTTCGCAGATTGCGAGTGCCCGTAAGCTGGTGATCGGCAGGGTTCATCTGGACTATGACTCATTAACCGTGACCCGGGACGAGGACAAGCAGACGCTTCCGCAGAAGGAATTCTATCTGCTCTATAAGCTTTTATCCTATCCGGAGCGCATCTTCACCCGCATCCAGCTGATGGACGAGATTTGGGGGATGGACAGCGAAAGCACGGATACTACGGTGAATGTGCATATCAACCGCCTGCGCAAACGTTTTGAAGCCTATCCGGAGTTCGAGCTGGTCTCTGTCCGCGGGCTCGGATATAAGGCGGTGAGAACATGAACATGATCAAGAGGCTGACGGGTAAAATCGGCCTGTCGCTCTACTTCTCGCTTGCTGTATTTATCATCTTCCTTATTACCGTGCTGATTACCGGCGTATTGGTCTATCTGTTGACGGTCTTTGGTGTGCTCAATGAACGCATCATTCAGGATTTCAAAGTCCTCACTTTTATCATCTTAATTGCCTGCATCATGATCGGCACCGTCACCTCGGGTCTGGCCAGCCGGAGGATGCTGAAATCCATCCGTACCTTCATCGATGCCACCAACCAGCTGGCAGGAGGAGATTTCACCACCCGGCTGCGGCTCAATAATCCGCCCGAATTCAAGATTCTCTCCGCTAATTTCAACCGGATGGCGGATGAGCTGGGCGGCATTGAGATTCTGCGCACGGATTTCATCAACAATTTCTCGCATGAGTTCCGTACCCCGATTGTGTCGATCAAAGGGTTCGCTGAAATCCTCAAGGATGATGAGCTGAGCAAGGAAGAACGGAATGAATATCTGGATATTGTCATTGAGGAATCCACCCGTCTGGCCGCCCTCGCCTCCAACGTCCTGAGCCTGTCCAAAGTGGAGGCCCAGACGATATTAACGGGCCGCGAGCCCTTCAACGTTGGCGAACAGATCCGCCAATGTGTCTTACTTCTGCATCCCAAAATGGAGAAAAAGAATATATCCATCACAGCCAACGTGCAGGACTATGAGGTGCCGGGAAATAAAGAGATGCTGAATCAGGTCTGGCTGAATCTGCTCGACAATGCCATTAAATTCACTCCGGAGCATGGCGAAATCGAAGTTTCGATGAGGCAGGCCGAAGACAAGATCGAAATCACATTCCGGGATAACGGTGCCGGGATCAGTGCGGCTGCACTTCCCAGGGTGTTCGACAAGTTCTATCAGCAGGATACTTCCCACTCCACTGCCGGTAATGGGCTGGGGCTTACCATTGTCCGTAAAATCACTGAGCTGCACGGCGGAACCGTCACCTGTGATAGTGTTCCGCTGCAAGGAACCACCTTTACCCTGTTGTTCCCTGCCTCAAAGAAGCTTCCGTCCACCAAATAAAATATCCCCACAAAGTGGGGCCTTATCTTCGATGATTACTCAACAAAGGGGCGTCCACATGACCGCCCCTCCCTATTAGCCGATAGTATCCACTACCTTGCCCTCCTGGTCTTTGATATACGTCTTTCTCACCCGTATCATCAGTTCTTTGGCCGTGGACAGCCTGAACTCGCTTTCCTTAGGCTTAAGCTTCGATTCCAGCTCCAGGACAGCAGCTTCACTTAAGCTGATGGGATGATCTCTCCGTCCTCCTTGCAGGCGGTCTCCAGTTCCGGTTCCAGCACAACCTGCAGTTTAGAGCTGGTGAGCGTCAGCTTCCTGCCCTTCAGCAGACGGCCGCGCAGCAGCCTGGCTACCGTCGCTGCCTGCTGTGCCCCCATAGCCAGGACGGCCGGTGCTTTGCTGAGCAGACGATTTCTGCCAGGCTCGAAGTCCAATTGATCCACATACAGGATGCCTGTCTGGGACCCGTCACGTTCAATCCCCTGCCGCACTGCATCCTCTATTACCGGAAGCCGCAGCAGTGAATCCCGTCCAAGATCGGTGATATAAGCGGGAAGTACTTCATGGCTGGCCTGCAGGAATGCGTTGGTATTCCAAGACATCATGGCTTCCAGTTCATCGGCGGTAATCCCCACCATTTGCAGAAACTCTACCCGTCCATTCGGGGTATCTATAGCCGGAAGCTCCGGATCACCGGTAAAAGCCAGAGCGGTCAGCCGGGTATCCGCACCCAGACAGATGGGGCCGTTGGCATCCAGATAATGTCCGGAAGCAAAAACATTGCCGCTGCTGAACACATATCTGGCCATGTTCTGCAGCAGATTCATCGCCCAGGCCGGAGGCTCCTCTTCTCCGACAGTACGTGCCAGCCGGAAGGTCAGCTCAAATCCGTAGCCGCTGTATTCCGGGTCCTCTGATTCCTTGTCATATAGCTCAGAGAATCCGAAGGTTACAAAGTGCCAATGGGGATAAGGCAGTTCCGCCTTATAGGCACTGATTCCGTTCAGCGGGTCCTTTCCCCCCAGCATGTAAGGCAACAAGGCAGCATAATGCTTCGGCTCCTGTTGTCCATACAATCCCGACATCTGTTCCTCAATGGCATCCCAGCCGGTTGCCTCCACTTCTTCCTCGCTCACTTTGCTTCCCTCCGGATTCGAATTTATGTATTTTTGGCCCATTCAAGCCCTTAATCTCCCGTTCATTACCCGGAATTTCTCTATCATAACCAGCTATAACCAGTGCAATGTTCAACTGCCTCCAGGTGATTGCCCTGATTAACCTGCCGCTCTTGTTCATGTTACACTAAATCTACAAGACTTAAGGGGGCTACCAGAAGATGAATGTAGAGTCGTTGTTTGAGATTTGTTACCAGAAGTATCCGGGGGCGTCGGAGCCTGAGCTGACGCGCTTCACAGAGGAATGGCGGAAACCATTGACGCAAGAGGAAATCGCGGAGATTACCGGACGGCAGCGGAATCCTTTTCCGGTTACCGATCCGCTTCATGCCGTATACCGGCCGTTCGATCCGGCACTCTGGACCCTTCCGGACATGCCGTTGCCTGCGGCCTACCTGCATTTCCTGCGTTACTCCAACGGCGGAGAATTCGGCAACGGTGAACGGTATGTTCAGCTGTTCGGTACGGACCAGTTACGCTCCATGATGCTTGCATACGAATTCCCTGAGTACATGCCGCGCGGGGTTCCCTTTGCCATGGACGGCAGCGGCCATCACTATATCTGGGATATGCGCACAGCCCGGGAAGATGGTGCCTATCCCATCCTCATTGCCCATTCCGGTAATCTCGGTTATGAGGATGCGGCATGGATTGCCGGCAGCTTCGAAGAGCTATGCCGGGGAACCGTCTCGGCGGAAGATGTACTTTATAATTCTTGAAGCAGTGAGGTATTTAGGCGGAGCTGACCAGCTTCGTCTTTTTTAGTATTTACTCAGCATCTGCCACTGCACTAATTTCCTCAAATAAAAAATCTATATTTTTCTATATAAACCCTTTAATTCCCACATTTAAAAAACTAATTGTGAATTATACAATCTAACCAGAAGACTATCGGCCGGTAGATTTCCCAAGCACAGGAGAATCCAAATATGAAAAAAACAGTCTTCATCATGATGGGAATTATTCTGCTGTTGTTCACAGCCTGTAATAAAAAAGATACAAACAGGATTCAAGATGATGAACGAGCTGCCGCAGAATATGTGAATTCACTGGGATACAAGATCACTGTCAACGAGGGGGAGACCTCAAGGTATACTCTCAGCCGGGAAATGTTTAGTGACCTTTCGTATATGAAGCTTTGGGCCGTTCAACAGACAGAGCCTGAATCCTATCTGGGGAAAGAAATCGTCACCTATGACTTTATTGTAAGCGGCCATCCTCTTGAGAAGAAATTCGCTTCTATCTACAAGCAAAATAATTATGACACCTCAGTAATGGTCATGTTTGCAGATGGTAAGGTTATCGGAGGCGGTTCAACACCTAAGAGCAAAAACAAACTTATCGTTATGACCGGCGGATACTATGCACTGAATGGTGACAGTCTGGAAGAGGTTACAAACATGAGTTATTCGGAATGGCTTGAAGAATGGAAACAGAAGTACGCAAATTAAGCAATATCATACTGATTATCCTTCAATAAACAGAGGCTATCCCAAGCTGAACGGCCACCTCATGGCTGCTTGCGGGATGGCCTCTTTGTCATAGCAAGTCTCATGGCTGCTCCCGGGACGGCCTCTTTTTCATATTATTTTCTGCTTGTTTCAGCAAAAGTTAATTTTCAGTTTATCATTCTCCGGTACGATCATAGCAACAAACACGCAAAGGAGTCATTCTTATGTTGAAATTACTGAAGAACCTGGAGCCCAAAGAATGGTTCTTATTCGGCATCAGCCTCATGTTCATTATTGCGCAGGTCTGGCTGGATCTGGAGCTGCCTGACTACATGAGTGATATTACCCGGCTGATCCAGACCCCGGGCAGCGAAATGAGTGAGATTCTGACCGCCGGAGCCTGGATGCTGCTCTGTGCGCTCGGCAGTCTGGCTACCTCGATTGTCGTGGCAGGGATTGCCGCCAGAATCGCGGCCGACCTGTCAGCCAGATTACGTGCCAATTTGTTTGATAAGGTACAGTCCTTCTCGATGGAGGAGATCAGCAACTTCTCCACCGCCAGCCTGATTACCCGCTCCACGAATGATATCACCCAGGTGCAAATGCTGATTGTCATCGGCTTGCAGCTGCTGGTCAAAGCACCCATCCTTGCCGTATGGGCGATCCTCAAGATTACGGGGAAAAGCTGGCAGTGGACGCTTGCGACCGGCGCCTCTGTTGCGCTGCTGGTGCTGATTGTCGCCGTCTGCATCACTCTCGTTCTTCCTAAATTCAAGAAACTGCAGCAGTTAACCGACAATCTGAACCGTGTCTCCAGAGAGAATCTGAACGGTCTCCGGGTCATCCGGGCTTACAATGCCGAGAAATACCAGGAAGAGAAATTCGCTTACGCCAACAACGAGCTAACCAGCACCAATTTGTTTGCCAACAATGTAATGACAACGCTGATGCCGAGTATTTCCCTGATTATGAGCGGACTCAGCCTCTCCATCTATTGGATTGGTGCTGTAATTATTCAAGCGGCCGACGGCACCGCCAAGATGGGCTTGTTCTCGGATATGATTGTCTTCTCATCGTACGCGATGCAGGTCGTTATGGCTTTTATGATGCTGATCATGATCTTCATTCTGCTGCCCCGCGCCCAGGTATCGGCCAAACGTATTAATGAAGTGCTGGAAACCGTGCCTAGCCTGAAGAACGGATCAGTCACTCATTTCCCTGTGAAGCGTGAGGATGAGCTTGAATTCAGAGGGGTTAGCTTCAAATATCCGGACGCAGAGGATTATGTGCTGGAGAACATCAGCTTTACGGCGAAGCAGGGGGAGACGGTTGCTTTTATCGGCTCAACAGGCTGCGGCAAGAGCACGCTCGTTAACCTCATTCCCCGTTTCTATGATGCTACCGAAGGCGAAGTGCTCGTGAACGGCATCAATGTCAAAGAATACGACCAGCAGGTGCTGCGTAATAAAATGGGCTATGTCTCCCAGAAGGCAGTACTGTTCGGCGGAACGGTGGCTTCGAATATTGCTTTTGGCGAGAATGGTGCCGGTCAGGTGCTCAGCTCCGATATTGTAGATGCGGTGTACACGTCCCAATCCTCTGAATTTGTGGAAAAGCTGGAGGGCAACTATGAGGCCCACATCGCCCAAGGCGGCTCCAATCTGTCCGGCGGACAGAAGCAGCGGCTCTCGATTGCCAGAGCGATTGCCCGGCGTCCGGAAATTCTGATCTTCGATGATTCGTTCTCGGCGCTTGACTATAAGACGGACCGCAAGCTGCGCAGCGAGCTGAAGAAGGATGCTCATGCGTCCACGATGCTGATCGTCGCCCAGCGCATTGGTACGATTAAAGACGCCGACAAAATCATCGTGCTGGAAGCCGGGCAAATTGCCGGTATGGGCACGCATGACGAATTAATGCAAACCTGCGGCGTCTATCAGGAAATTGCTTACTCACAGCTGACCAAGGAGGAGCTCGCCTAATGAAGATGAAAACCAAAACTAAAGGACAGAATACCTGGAGCAAGCTGCTCCGTTACTGCCGTAAATACGTTCCGGTGATCGTCATTGCGCTGATCTGCGCGGCGGCCGGAACCGTGCTCACCCTGCTCGGTCCGGATATGCTCTCCGAGATTACGGACAAAATCACTGCCGGTCTCGCAGGCGGGATCGATATGGACGGCATTGCTGCCATCGGCATTACCCTCGTCGTGATCTACGCCATCAGTGCGGTGCTGTCACTCTCGCAGGGCCTGATCATGTCGAATATTACCCAGAAGGTCTCCAAGAAATTAAGAACCGATCTGGCTCATAAGATGAACCGGCTTCCGATCTCCTACTATAATAAGTCGGCCACAGGGGATATTCTCTCCCGGGTAACGAATGATGTGGATACCATCGGCCAGGCGATGAACCAGAGCATAGGTACAGTCGTAACCGCCGTAGCCATGTTCATCGGTTCGATCATCATGATGCTCCGCACCAATGTAATTATGACCCTTACCGCTATCGTAGCAACAATCATCGGCTTCGGCCTGATGGCGGTTATTATGAAGAAATCGCAGAAGTATTTTGCCAGCCAGCAGGAATTCTTGGGCAAAATCAACGGTCATGTTGAGGAAGTCTATACCGGACATAATGTTGTAAAAGCCTACAACGGTGAAGCGCAGATGCGCACCACCTTCCAGGAATTAAATCAGGGATTGAAGAACAGCGCCTTCAAAGCGCAATTCCTCTCCGGACTGATGCCGCCGCTGATGGGCTTTATCGGTAATCTCGGTTTCGTAGCCGTTTGTGTCGTTGGCGCTGTACTGGCCTTGGATGGAACTATTTCCTTCGGGGTTATCGTCGCCTTCATTATGTATGTACGTTACTTCACCCAGCCGTTATCCCAGATCGCCCAGGCCGCGCAGAACCTGCAATCGGCATCGGCCGCAGGCGGACGCGTGTTTGAATTCCTCGAAGAAGCAGAAATGGAAGACGAGAGCCGCAAAGAGAACACACTGGCAACTGCGGCAGGCAAAGTAAGCTTTGACCAGGTGAAATTCGCTTATGAGAATTCCGGGAACCTGGTGATCAAGAACTTCTCGGCCGATGTGAAGCCGGGGCAAAAGGTGGCCATCGTCGGCCCGACCGGCGCAGGCAAAACCACGCTCGTCAATCTGCTCATCCGCTTCAACGAGCTGACCGGCGGAGAAATCCACATCGATGACACACCGATCAGCAGCCTGACCCGGGAGAACATCCACGATTTATTCTGCATGGTGCTGCAGGATACCTGGCTGTTTGAAGGCACAATCAGGGAGAACCTGATCTACAATCAGCTGAATATCACGGATGAGAAGCTTGTAGAAGCCTGCAAGGCCGTTGGCCTGCACCGCTTCATTCAGAGCCTTAGCGACGGATATGATACCGTCCTGAACGATAAGGTCAACCTGTCCGCCGGCCAAAAGCAGCAGCTGACCATTGCCCGCGCGATGCTGAAGGATGCGCCGATGCTCATTCTTGACGAAGCTACAAGCTCCGTGGATACCCGGACTGAGCTGCTGATTCAGCAGGCGATGGATCAGCTGATGGAGGGCAGAACCTCCTTCGTCATCGCCCACCGGCTGTCCACAATCAAGAACGCCGATGTGATTCTGGTCCTGAACGACGGCGATATCCTGGAAAGCGGCAGCCATACAGAATTGCTGGCGAAGAACGGATTCTATGCCGAGCTGTATAACAGCCAGTTTGAGCAGGCTTCCTAAGCAGAGCTTGCCCTTCAATGTGGAGCTTCGTTTCACATAAAAACCGCAAAAAAACGGCAGGCTCGTAAATGAGCCTACCGTTTTTTCGTGTTCATTCAGCAATAACCGTTCTGTTCCTCCCCCCGCTCTTCGCCAGATACAGTGCCTGATCCGCCTTCTCCAGCAATCCCTCCCGTTCAGGGGAATGCGATGGATAATGCGCCACGCCCTGAGAAACCGTAACCTGCACAGGAACCGGAGCCTCGTTTTGTTCTACTGCCCGGCGAATTCGTTCAGCTGCGTTAAAGGCTTCTTCAGGTGTGGTGCGGGCCAGGAGAATAACGAATTCTTCACCGCCATAGCGGTAACAGATATCGTCCGGGCGGAGAGAGGCCGCCACCACCCTGGCAATACGTATTAACACTTCATCACCACTGTTATGGCCATAAGTGTCGTTAACGAGTTTGAACTTATCTACATCCAGCATGACAAGTGAAAAGGGTAAATCGGCGGTTATCCATTGATTTATCGTTTGTTCAAGGGATCTCCGGTTCATTAGGCCTGTCAGAACATCCGTCGCAGCTTCCTGGGTCAGTTGATCGGTCTGCTCCTGAATATTGGCCACGGCAAGCAATACACCATTAGTCAGCAAATAGGCTTCCCGGCTCCAATACTGCTTCGCTTCCCGTAATTCTATCTTTTCCTTCCCCATCTTGCTCACCACATCGGCCAGGTAGACAAAGGGGCTCGCAAACTTGCGCGCCAAGAGAATAACGCCCAGCAGCATGATGATAAACGGGAATAAGGAATACCAGATCAGGATACGAATGTGGCCGATCAGTTCCTTGTGGATCTGACCAATCGGTGAGACAACCACAATCCCCCATCCATTGGCTGGAACACTCGAGTAGCCGGCAAGCAGCTCGGTGCCCCGGGTGTTCCGCACCTGTTGTTCCCCGCTCTCCTTGTTCATCAATCTTTGGACAACCCCATTGCTGCTGACACTCTCTCCGATAAGCTGCTTGTCCGGGTGATACACCAGATGCCCGTCCGAATCCACAATATAATAATAAGCGCCGGAATCCTCCTCTTTGCTGGTGTCAAAAATTTCAGACAGGACATTATTTTCCTGCAGATAGATCGTGCCGCTTAACATTCCGAGATATGTACCGGTGTTACCAAAGATTGGTTGGCTCAAAAACACGATCAGCCGCTTAGTGTTTGCTGTCAGATATGGGGAGGATATATACGGTTTTTGGACCGCTAAAGCTTCCAGACTATTGCTGGAGGTGATGTGCTTACCTGCTGTTCCCAAGCTGACAGGTGATACATTGCGAATTAATCCGCTTGCTTCGATCACTGTCATAGAATTGAAGAAATTGCTGCTGCTGCGCATCAGATCTAAATATTCATTCACTTTCTCCGGTGCCATGGTCTCGATACCGGACAATATACCGGCATTGTATTTCAAGCTGCCCTGCATGGATAGAAATAAAGAATCCATCGTCCTCGACATACGGTCAGCATTAATATAATTCAGATGGAGCGTCGTCTCCGTCAATGATCGTTTCTTGGACTCATACGAACCCACCAGAAGAATACCTGAAGTTAGCAGAATTACCAGCGTCACAAGCCCCGTTAACAGCGTTGTGAGACTTAGCTTATTACTTATGCGAAGCGCGCTTTTTAACCTATTAAGCAAACTGCAATCCTCCTTGGTGTCTGAAAACATAATTAATTAATAATACAGCAAATTATCATATTGTTCGACACTGGATTAATCGCAGTAGAGGTTCATGAATATCCGGTGGAGACATAAGACACAAAAACGGCTCCGTTCACAAATGTGAACGAGCCGTTTGGTTGAAGCTGCTGTCTATTACTGCCGTGCCTGCAAAATTTCATCCACCCGCTCCTTCGCCCCCTGCCAGGAGGTCATCAGCGGAAAGGCATATTCCTCCCGGGCCCGCAGGTTCCATGGATGCGGGATACAGAGCACCTTCTTCCCTGCCTGTACAGCGGGCAGCAAATTATGCGGACCGTCATCAATCAGCAGATCGAAGCCGATCAGATGCTTGCGCTTGCAGGTGAAGAAGTTCTCAGCCGGGATATACGGCATGTGCTTTTGCAGCCAGTTCCATTTCTCAAGCACCGTTTTGGGAACAGCGGCTGTAACAATAATGACATCATAAGCGTTGTGAAGCTTCTCCATCTCTTCGGTCACATATTCATCGAACAGCTCCAGCTCCTCGTACAGGCCGGATCTGCCGAAGAAAAGGTCCATCGTGCTGTCCGGATGGCGAAGGTGGTCTGTGTTCCAGTCCATCATATCTTCGTAGCGGAGCGGATGCGTAGGAAACTCAATGTTGTTGTGGTATATCGCACGTTTGACGAGATGGCAGATGGTATCATCCATATCGACGGCGATGATCGGTTTATTCATTGATTCTCCTCCAGGGTTGCATAGTGATTACATTATAGGCATCCGGAGGGAACGTGTCCAGACTTGCCGGAAGCAGGACTATTCCTTAAGGTCTCCTCTGCGGGAGAATTCAAGGATTACGCACGAAAGCACGCGTCCCTATGAGGGTACCGCGTGCTTGTGTGTTAACTGTTTAATTAAGTATTTGAACCAGCTCTTGTTTATGTCCTGTTAACTCCGGGATCGTCCCCGGAACAGGTTAATCACAAACAGTACCGCAGCGACAAATAGCAGAAGGTGAATCAGATTGCCCATAACATCAAAGATAAAGCCGAACAGCCATACTACGACAACGAGTCCGATTAATCCCCACAGCATAAGCTTACCGCCTTTCTCCTCGAGGGTGTTTCTCTCTTTTTACCCTACTGGAAGGAGGTTCAAACGGCTGTGCAGCAGACCGGAGGCCGTGATCCTGTGCCCAACTGGCAGATGCCGTTCCGGCTGGTGCAATTCCCATGACCCCGTAGCTTGCTTGAATAGCAGGCATGCTGTTATACTGTTTTAAATAATACAATTGTATTAAAAAAGGAGATTAACCAAACGCCATGATAAATTCTGCCATTATTAAGAATTCCGCTTCCCGCAAACTGCGGAGCAAGCTGATGAAGCTATTGCTAATTCTTATATCCGCAGCTGTTCTTATTACAGGGTTGGGGTTCCTGTATGAAGCCATTGCCTCCGCATCCGCCAAAAAAGATTATCCTGCACCGGGTAAACTGGCGGATGCCGGAGGGTACAGCCTGCATCTCCTGCGACAAGGAGCCGGAGCTCCCACTATTATTCTGGAAGCCGGAAGCGGGGAAACCAGCCTGTCGTGGAGAAATATTCCTGAACAGTTAGCCGAAACAGCTACCGTTGTCAGTTACGACCGGGCGGGATATGCCTGGAGTGAGCAGGCTGATACGGAACGCTCAGGCGCCAATATTGTGCGTGAACTACATAGCGCACTTCAGAATGCAGGCATCCCCGGCCCTTACCTGCTGGTCGGACACTCCCTCGGCGGCATGTATGCCCGCCTCTTCACTCAGACCTACCCGGAGGAAGTAACCGGGCTGGTGCTTATTGATGCCAGACCCGAGAATGACGACCGGGAGACGAAGCCGATTCTGGAGGCCGAGAATTATGCCGGCAACCCGAGTGCTTCCATGCTTACCTTGCTCAAGCGCTCGGGTGCGCTTCGATTGTTCCAGAATCAGCTTCTGGAGGGTCTGGTTGCGAAACAAGACCGCGGGCAATTCATTAACGTCATCTCCACGCCAAGCTATTTTGCCGCCAAGGAGCAGGAAGCAGCGCTGGCAAGCTCTACCGAGGATGCTATCCGCGGACAAACCTTAGGCTCACTTCCGGTGAAGATCATCGCCCGGGGATTGCCGCAGGATTACGCTGCTTTTGGGATGTCCGAAGAATCGGGCCGACGGCTGGAAGCCATCTGGCAGGCAGGACAGCGCAACATGCTGAACCTTTCTTCCAACAGTGAGCTTATTGTCGCCGAGAAGAGCGGACATATGGTGATTCACGATCAGCCGGAGCTGGTCGTCAGGGCAATTCTGAGTGTACTTGAAGAAAAGTCTTAACGCACCTCGAACCGCCCGAACTCAGCGTAGCCGTTCTCCGCCGCTGCGTTAACCGGACCGCAAGCTAGCGCGAACAGGCCGAACTTGGCACCTACCCAGGCTCCTTCGCCTTCCTTCAACCGGAAAGGAGATCCCATCTCCGTGTAAGCTTCTCCGTCAAGACTGTATGCCAGGCGGCATTCTGCTTCTTCCGAGACCGTAAGCTGAAGGTATACAGCGTCCGAGTCCAGCTTCACAAAACCATCCGTAAACGCACACTCCTGCTCCGCTTCTTCCTCCGGGCTTGCCGGCAGGCTCTCGAACCGGCCTAAACATAAGCTGCCGTCTTCACCGGAGAACAGGCTTACATGTACCGCTTTATGCCCCAGCACTACCAGGCCTGCGCGTTCAGACAATGCTCCGAAATGCGGTTTGATCTGTACCTGCGCCGTGAATGCAGGCGCAGCGAACTTCTGCATCAGGAGCTGCGGCGCATCGTATAACCGCTGCGTCTCCAGCGGCGCGCAGCGGAGCCGGAGCCCCGGACCCGGGTGGCCGGAGGCAAGCCAGCCGTCCTGCGGATTGGCCTGCCACTGCCACTGCAGCCCCGGACGCCCGTCCGCGAAATCATCGGAGGTCCGGGGAGCCGCCGGCAGCGCTGTCCCGGTGCGGGAAGACTCCGGCTTGCACCATTCGGATACCGGCTCTCCGGTCAAACTTCCCGCAGACAGCTGCCCCATTACCGGCCAGCCGTCAATCCATTCTACAGGCTGCAGATGGACAATCCGCCCGTAAGCCCCCTTGTCCTGGAAATGCAGGAACCAGCTTTCTCCTTCCGGCGTCTCTACCCAGCCGCCCTGATGAGGACCATTCACCAGGGTATCCCCTTGTTCCAGCACAATCTGATCCTCATAAGGGCCATAGATCGACCTGGACCGGAAAGCAGCCTGCCAGCCTGTGGACACTCCTCCCGCTGGGGCAAGAATGTAATACCATCCATCCCTCTTGTACATTTTGGGACCTTCCAGTGTCGGATGACCGATCGTTCCGTCAATAATCAGCCGGCCTTCATCCAGCAGCTCCCTGCCGTCCGGGCTCATCCCGCACACATGCAGAATATGCTTGATGCCGCTGCGGCTCTTCGCGAAGGCATGGACCAGATAAGCCTGTCCGTCCTCGTCCCAGAAGGGGCAAGGGTCAATCCAGCCTTTGGCTGCTTTGACCAGATGGGGTACAGTCCACTTCCCGAGCGGGTCCTCGGCCTGCGTCATGAAGATTCCTTCATCCGGCGTACCGAAGAAGATCCAGAACTTCCCGTCATGATGGCGCAGGCTGGGTGCCCATACGCCTTTACCGTGCTGAACCTGGTCATATCCCGGCAGATCCAGCCTGTCCAGCGCGTGATTGACAATCGTCCAGTTCACCAGGTCACGGGAATGCAGAATCGGCAGTCCCGGCATGTGGTTGAAGCTCGACGCTGTCATATAATAATCATCCCCGGCCCGGATCACATCCGGGTCGGAATAATCTGCATACAGCACCGGATTGCGGTACCGGCCGTTGCCAAGGTCGGATACCCAGGGCGCATTGATTGTCTCCATTGAATAACTCCTTCAGCGCCGGACGCCTACCGCCCGGGCAGTTTATTGTGCCGCCTTTTCCTGTTCCAGCAGCGATGCCCATTGATCCAGCATTTCCTGCGCGGTCAGCTGCTTGGCCATTACCTTCTGAATCAGCGGTTCCACCGATTTCTGCACATTGGAATATCCCGCCAAGTAATACGGTACATCAGAGAACTTCGTCTCCTGGCTGTTCAGCAGATCGGAGGCTGATTTCATGTAAGGCACGCTCTGCACCCATTCATCGCCGGCAGCTTCTGTATTGGCAGGAATTTCGCCATAGAGCTTGCCGTATTTGCTGTTAATATCATGCGACAGGTAGAAGGTCATGAATTTCCAGACCGCATCCTTGTTCTTCGCCGATTTGCTCATCGTCAGCCCCAGCGGCATCAGACCGGGGTGCTCGCGGTAGCCCTTCACGCTCTTCGGAAAAGGTACAGCTTCGAACTTCGTATAGTCACCGCCGAAGGCTTTCTCATGGGAGCTGGCCGAGCCTAAGTTATGCACAACGATTCCGGCTTTGCCCGACTGGAAGGTTGCAGCCAGTTCACTCCAGCCTTTATTGAGGTCATCCTCTGGTGTATAGACATTGTAAGAGCCCAGATATTTCTCTACAAATTCAACATTAAGCGGGTCATTAATTGTTGCTTTGCCGTCCGCCGTGAAATAATCGGTAATGCCGGAGTAAGCATACATCAGCATTTCGAGCGTATTGGCACTGCCTGCGCCGCCGCGGATACTGAGCCCGTAACGGTCTTTCGATTTATCCGTCAGCTTGGCGGCAGCATCGAAGAATTGGTCCCAGGTATCGGGCAATGTCAGTCCGGCTTCCTTGAACCAGTCCGGACGAACCCACAGATTCCAGGTCTGCGAGCTGTATGGCAGCGCATACAATTTACCTTCTGCCGTATCCAGCTTACGGTTACTTGCAATCAGTTCAGGGTTGAGCAGATCCTTGTCCGCCCACTGGTCATAATACGTATCCAGCGGCTCCAGCACCCCCCGGGCCAGCAGATCGGATTTGAAGTCATTCATCACATCCGGCGCCTGATCGGCAGAGATGGCCACGTTAACCTTTTGCTCATAAGCCGCGAGGTCTCCCGGTACGCCCAGATAATCCACGTCGATATCCGGATTCTCCTGCTCGAACTGCTTCACGATCTCTTCGAAGAAGGCATTGCGTTCTGTGGTGACGGCTGCCGCCCAGAAGCTGATTTTGGCTTTCTCTCCGCTCGCTGCTTTACCTGCCCCGTTATCCGCCGCTGACGCGCTGTTCCCCCCGGTATTCCCGCCGTTATTTCCGCCGCAGCCGGCCAGCAGCAGCAGCAGCAATGCTGCCGATACTAGCGCCGTGCGTTTCGCTTTGTGTTTCCCCATCATTCTGTGATCCTCCCTAATTGAATTTCTTGTATATATCTCAAAGGACGGAATGCGGCGTGTTCTGCCCTGGCCGTGTCCGTCCAATCGATACCGGACACTAGCCTTTGACTGCGCCGCCCAGTCCTTCGACCAGATAACGCTGAATGAACATGAAGAGCAGCACGGGCGGAATCAGCCCGATAATACTGCCGGCCGCCAGCGACGCGTACTGGACGCTGAATTCGCCAACCATGAATTTGAGGCCGATAGGGATGGTGAAGCGGTCCGGCGTCGTAATGAACGAGAAGGCAACCAGGAACTCATTCCATACCCCGATGAAGGCGAACGCGCTTGTTGCTACTATTCCCGGAAGCACGATCGGCATAATAATGGCGAAGATAATCCGGAAACGTCCGGCTCCGTCCACCATTGCCGCCTCATCAATTTCCTTCGGTGTCGAGGAGATGAAGCCGCGCATCAGAATCGTATTGAACGGAACCTGAAGCACGATGTAGAACAAGATGAGCGCGTACGGCGTGTTGATCATCCCGAAATTCTTGAAGATCAGGAAGAGCGGAATGACGAACAGAATGACCGGCATCATCTGGGTCGCCAGCAGAACCAGCATGAAGGCTCCTTTGCCCTTGAACTTGAAGCGGCTCATGGCGTAACCGTTAAGCACAGACAGCACCGTAATCGCCACTACGGACAGCACCGACACGAACACACTATTCATGAAATATTGCGAGAAATTGTTGTCATTCCACACATGTACGAAGTTCTCGAAAGTCGCCGGGCTCGGAATGTACCGGACCGTGCCGCTAAGTACATCCCCCTCCCGCTTCAGCGAGGTGGAGATGGCCCACAGGAACGGAACCAGCACGAACACCAGTGTCAGGGCCAGAGGTATGTAGAACAGCAGCTTTGAACCAAGCTTGCGGTGCCATTTGCTATTCATCCTGCATCCCTCCTGACCGGTTCAGTCTAAGATACAGGACAACGAAGATCATCAGGAACGCGAAGGTGACCACACCGATGGCGGAACCATGACCGTAGTTTCCTTCTAGGATGGAAGTCTTCATCATATAAATCGGCAGCGTGGTGGTCATATCCATCGGTCCGCCGTTCGTCATCGTAAAGATCATATCAATGGAGTTGAACTCCCAGATGGCACGCAGCAGCGTTGCGAACACAATACTTTCCTTCAGGAAAGGCAGTGTGATGAAAAAGAGCTTCTTCACGCTCCCCGCACCATCCACCTCACAGGATTCATAGACCTCGTGCGGAATGGTCTGCAGCGCCGCCAGCAGCGTGATGGCGAAGAACGGAATGCCGCGCCACAGCTCGGCGACAATCACAGAACCAAAGACGGTATGAATATTGGCCAGCCAGGCGACCGGCTCAGAGATCAGCCCTACCTTCATCAGGATATCGTTAATGATCCCTATGTGCTGGTTGAACATCAGCGACCACAGCATGGTGGTCAGTACCCCGGACACCGCCCAGGGAACAAGCACCAGGGAACGGACCAGACCGCGAAGCTTGAACGCCTGGTTCAGCAGCAGCGCGACAACCAGACCGAAGACAAGCTGCAGCACTACTTCTATCAGCACCCATTTCACCGTGATCCACAGTGAAGAGTAGAACATATCATCCTGCGTGAATATATTCTTGAAGTTCTCGAGTCCGATGTAACCCGCTTTCTGCAGCCGGGTGAAATCATAGCTCTGCACACTGAGATCGAACACCCTGAAGATCGGGAAGACGAGAAGTCCCGCGATCAGCAGGACTGTCGGTGCGATCAGCAGGTAAGGGAACCAGCGGTCGCCCATTTTTTTGCGGGAAGATTTAGATTTGACGGATATTGTCTTGCCGCCGGTTGATTGGGATAATTCCATAACAGCACCTCCACGCTTATCTTAAACCAGCGCGTGAACATGCTGAATACACTATCTTTCGAAGATTGTTTGTTTTCTTTCACTCCTTTGTTTGCTCTATGAATGCTGCTGTTCCCTGCGGTACTCGGAGGGCGATTTGCCGTAATGCTTCTTGAACAGCACGCTGAAGTATTGGGGGTTGCGGTAGCCCACCTGCTCCGACACCTCGTAGGATTTCGCATCCGTGGTAGACAGAAGCTCCGCTGCCTTGTCTATGCGCAGCTGAATGAGATACTCACTTAAGTTCATGCCTTTGTATTTCTTGAAGAGCGTGCTGGCATACGCGGATGAAATATGCACATGGCCCGCGATGGCGGTCAGGTTCAGCTCCTCCTCATGAAAATGCAGCCGCATATACTGCTCCATCTCCTTCAGCAGCGTATGATGCGAATTCTGCGAATGGCGGATCTCACCGCTGACGAATACACCGGCCCCGCCGATAATCGGCTTCAGCTGTGCAGCGTTCAGAGCCTCGCTGTAGGAAATTGCGATGCGCTCAATCCCTTCCCGGCAGCTGCCCAGACCAATGCTGACCTGAAGCTTCAGACAGTTCTCCAGTGTCCGGCGGATCTCCTCCAGATGTTCAGTCAGGTGTTCTGCAGTGCCTTCACGGTCTGCCGGAGCAGGCAGGTTAAAGAGCAGGTTGACCCGGTTGTTATAGACTGCCGAATACCGGTAAGGAAATGGCTCAGACACAAGCTCCGAGCAGATATTGTGGATCGAGAAGAGCAGCAGCTCCGCATTATCCCCTTCTCCGGAGCGGGCGAAGCGGCGGTTGTCCTCCGGCTGAATCACGGCTACCCGGAAGCAGGCCTCCGGCGCAGCTATGCCGAGATTGTCCAGTTCCTTCCGCGCCCACTCCGGGTTGGCGCAGCCCTCGAACAGCTCTGCGAAGAACTTGTTCTGAATCAGTGCCTGGCTCTTCCGGGCTGTCTCGGCCCCTCTCTTCTCGGCCAGCAGCGTGCTGGCGGCAGAAGCAACCGCATTTAGAATCACTTCATTATCCTCATATTTCAGAATGTAATCTGCCGCCTGCAGCCGCAGCGCCTGCTTGGCATACGAGAAGTCATCGTAACCGGTCAGGAAGACAACCTTGGTTCCCGGATAGTCCACGTTAATACGTTCAGCCAGCTGCAGTCCGTCCAGAAAAGGCATCTGGATATCGGTCAGCACCAGATCCGGCCGCAGCTCCCCCATCCGCTTCAGGGCTTCTTCCCCGTCAGCGGCTGTGCCGGCTACCTCAATGCCGGCCTGCTCCCAGCGGATATTGCGCCGCAGGCCTTCCCGGATCCACATATCATCATCCACAATAAGCAGTTTAATCATGGGAATCTCCTTTCTTCTGCACCCGGGGGAGCTGTACCGTGACCCGGGTAAACTTCATCTCTTCGCTGTCAAGGACAAGGCCATAGACCGGCCCGTATTGCAGCACCAGCCGGCGGTGGGCGTTCCACAGTCCGAAGCTCAGCGCATTGTCGCCTGTGCTGTCCGCCTGCAGTGAACTGCGCAGCTGCGCAAGCCGATCAGGGCTAATGCCTTGTCCGTTATCATAAATCTCCAGCACTGCGGCAGCTTCATCTGCATAACCCGTTATCGTCACCATTCCTTTGCCGCGCTTGTTCTTGATGCCGTGATAGACGGCATTCTCCACGATAGGCTGCAGCGTCAGCTTCGGGATACGCAGCGGCAGCAGCTCTTCATCCACTTGGATGGTATAATCGAAATCCTGGTTATACCGGATGTTCAGAATCAGCAGGTAGCTGCGCACATGCTCAATCTCTTCCGCGACAGTAATCAGCTCGGCGCCTTTGCTGATGCCGATGCGGAAATACCGGGTCAGCGCTCCCACCATCACAGAGGCCCGCTCCCGCTCCTCCAGATCAATCAGATGCTTGATTGAACCGAGCGTATTGTACAGGAAATGCGGCTGAATCTGCGCCTGCAGCGCCCGCATTTCAGCCTTACGCTTCTGCTCCTGCTCCTCGCGCACCTCATTCAGCAGCTGCTCCACCGAATCGGAGAGCCGGGTCAGTCCGGTGGCCAGAACGCCGATTTCATTGCGCTGGTCAATCTGGAAGCTGACACTGAAATCTCCGCGCTCGAACCGCTTCACCTGTTTGGACAGGTACCGGATCGGATTGCTCAGATTGCGCGCTGCCAGCGTCGCGGCTGCCAGGGCCAGCACGAGGATAACCAGCGTGACCGCCAGAACGATCCACTGAATCCGCGACGCGCCTGCGAGGATATCCTTCTCCGGCACAATGGCAGCCAGCACCCAGCCGTTCAGCGGCAGTGTCTGATAGGCAATATCCAGCTTCTGGCCTGCTGTACTGTCCACGGCAAGGCTGCCGTTCCCGCCTGCCAGCTGCCGCAATTCAGCAATAGTACCCGGCTTCACCTCATAATCCGCCTTCAGGGATTTGGAGAACAGCTCCCCGTCCGGGCTGATCAGTGCCAGCGCGCCGTTCGGGCTGATCTGTACATTCTGCATAATTTCCAGGAAGTAGCTTTCACGCAAATTGATCAGCACAATTCCGCTGGAGGAGGAAGTCGGCGTGCCGATCATTTTGAAGCTGCTGAGCACCCGCCTGTCCTCCACCGTATCGAAGATGGCATCTTTGTGGCTGTTCAGCCAGTAGTAGCCTTTATCTGAATGGTTGTACCGTTCCTGCCACGCCGGAAGATCGATCGAGACGCTCCGGGGCACGTATTCCTGCTGGAGGTTGAAAGACCGGCCGTTGTTGAAGGCAACATAGATGGAATCGACCATGGCATTATAGGAGTGGTATACGCTTTCAAGACGATTATGCAGTTCGATAATGTCGTTGAATTTCTGGGGAGTGTCACCCTGATCGTTCACGGACAACAGATTGCGCAGCGAGGTGGTATCCTCCAGATTAACCAGCTGTTCGAAGATCGTCAGAAATTTATCATCCAGAAACAAGGCGGTCTGATAGGTTGTATCGGCCAGCGAATACAGCGAGTTCTTGCGGAGCTGATCACTGGCGGACCAGTAGGAGAACGAGCCTGTTGCAATAACGGATAGAATCATGACCGGCAGGAAGGTAATCAGCAATTTGGTCTGTATGGGCTTATCGAGAAAATAACGTTTCATGGCCTCTTCCTCTCCCCTGTCTCGCAGCACAGCGGATGTTTTGCCTGCTGACGCAGATGTAAGGGCTTTAATAAAGACTGAGTCTAGCACAGAACCGGGCAATTGGAAACATAACTTATCACCTGATTACAAGGTGCAAGAGGGAGGCACCAGCTTATACGGAAGTTTGAAGTGAAGCTTTCACGGGCTTGTAATGTACTTAAGAATCGCTAGAGGGCAAAGGCAATGGCCAGTCCAGAGTTCACCCCTCTCCGCTTGAAATCCGTTTTAATTCACTACTCTTGCACTGTATTCCTAAGTTCAACAACTGGTAGATTTGCGTGATGATTTGGTATCCGTCCACGTGCTGCTGTGCTGCATCCAGCTTGGCAGGACAGCGTTCGAGTATATCACTTTATCCGCAGACGACTAAGGCCCTGCATGCGGAGTAATAACTCACGATTTCACTAGCGACAGGCTCAGGCTCATTTCGTTCTGTTGTTTCTTACGGACATCAGGGCCTTTATTTGCCCGAAAAGGACACATTGAGCATGCTAACGGACAGTAGCGACCTTATTGGACTTCTGTCAAGAAAGTAGACGTTGAACTAAGAGATTTCCCGCTTAA